>JAJQIP010000091.1 GCA_021199145.1 Porphyromonadaceae bacterium
CCCCAGACCCCTCCCTATTTCATTGGGCTGAAACTATTTTGGCTATCGAAAATGGTTAGCGAAGTTGTTAATCGATTCCTGTCAGCGACAAAGCTTTTGTTCGCATCATCCAGAAAGTGTAGCGATGTGCGGTGCAGCCGCACATCGCTACAGTAAAAAAATATCTTATTCCGCTCTCCCGCATAGCGGGGTTTCTTTTATCGAAACTTGTTTTCGAAGGAGGTTGTCGAAAATTGTTTGCGACGTTTTTAATCGAATCCTGTTAGTGACAATACTTTTGTTCGAAACTTACCGAAAGGGTGGTATATATAACGGTTTATCCATCATATATACCACCCCTAAAAAATTATCTTGTTCCTCTCTCCCTCGAAGAGGGGTTATGATTTCATCGAAAAGGATTTAGTGGGCAGTTGTGGTGTCGCAAAGGGTATTCGATACAAAAGAAAACCCGCTCCATAGGAGCGGAGAAAGGAATAATGCCCAGACGCAATACCCTCTCCCCTTTGCCGGGAAAAAGAAACAGCGACAACAACTTTACCAAAAAGTAATCCCAATTCCTCCAAATAACCTTAAAACATTTAAAAAACCGTTTTGAATCAACCCTCAAAATTTTTAATTTTGAGACATGAAAAGAGTCCAAAAATCATCTGAACCCGTTTTGGATTACTTAAATTCCTCATTTTGAATTAACTAAAAAGAAAAATATGTTGCGGAAAATACGGATTGTTGTCGCTGTGGTGTGCTTCGTGCTGATTACGCTGCTCTTCCTCGACTTTACGGGAGTGATGGAACGGCACTTCGGCTGGCTGGCGAAGATACAGCTACTGCCGGCACTGTTGGCGTTGAACGGAGTCGTCATCCTCGTTCTGGCGATTGTCACCCTGCTGTGCGGACGCATCTACTGTTCGATAATCTGTCCCCTCGGAGTGCTTCAGGACGGCATTTCGCACCTGGCCGGACGGCGGAAAAAATACCGTTTTCACTACAGGAAAGGACATCCCCTGGTCCGGTATGTCATCCTTGTCGTCTATGCCGTGATACTGCTGTTGGGGATTACTCCCCTGGCGGCTCTGCTGGCCCCTTACAGTGCCTACGGACGCATCGCTTCGGCCTTTTTCGCCCCTATCTACCGGTCGGGAAATAATCTGATAGCCCGCATCGCCGAACAGGGGGAGAGTTACGCCTTCTACCGTACCGATATCGGAATGACCACTCTGTCCGTCTATCTGATTGCCGCCGTCACCCTCATCGTACTTGCGGTGGTGGCGTGGCGGTGGGGACGGGCCTATTGCAACACGGTATGCCCTGTGGGAACGCTGCTCGGACTGCTTTCTCGGTATGCCCTGCTGCGACCCGTGATAAACGTCTCGACCTGCACGGGGTGCGGCCTCTGCGCCAAGGATTGCAAGGCATCGTGCATCGACCCGAAGGAACACCGCATAGACTATAGCCGCTGCGTGGCCTGTATGGATTGTCTCGATGCCTGCCGACAAAAAGCCATCACCTTCAGTCGGGTGACGGAGCGGCCGAAAACGGCGGAGCCATCGAAAGAAGAACCAACTTCGAAAGCGACGGAGCAACCGAAGAAACCGACAGACCGCCGACAATTCCTCGTCACCGCCGGACTGTTGGCGGCCGGTATCCTGCAAGCGCAAGAGAGGAAAGTGGACGGCGGACTGGCCCCTATCCTCGACAAAAAGGTACCCCAGCGGGCAACCCCTATCGTTCCCCCCGGAGCGCAAGGGTTGAGACACCTCCACCGTCACTGCACGGCCTGTCAGCTCTGCGTACAGGCCTGTCCCAACGGGGTATTGCGTCCCTCGACCCGTATAGAGAGCCTGATGCAGCCCGAAGCGTCGTACGAAAAGGGGTCCTGCCGACCGGAGTGCACCCGTTGCTCGGAGGTCTGCCCGACAGGGGCGATACTCCGCATTGACCGTGCGGAGAAGTCGTCCATACAGATAGGTCATGCCGTGTGGATAGCGGAGAACTGCATTCCCCTCACCGACGATGTGGAGTGCGGCAACTGCGCCCGGCACTGTCCCGTAGAGGCCATCGTGATGGTGCAGCGGGAGGGAGAGACAGTACGCACCCCCGTTGTGGAAGAGGAACGTTGCATCGGCTGCGGGGCGTGTGAGAACCTCTGCCCTGCCCGACCCTTCAGCGCTATCTATGTAGAAGGACATGTGCAACACCGAACGATTTAAGTTTCACCCTTTACCTTGAAACTCATGGAGAAAAAGAATTCCGACAAGATAGACCGGCGCACCTTCCTGAAGGTGATGGGTGCCGGTACCCTGACCGCCACGGCCGCCCTGACCGGTTGCGGCGACGGTCGAAGCCGTTCGACCACCTCTCCCGGCGAAGGGAAGATGACCTACCGAGAGAACCTGCACGGACAGAAGGTTTCGCTGTTGGGCTACGGCTGCATGCGTTGGCCGACCCTTCCGGGAAACAAGAACGAATATGACCAGGAGATGATAAACACCCTCGTGGACACCGCCATCGCTCACGGGGTGAACTATTTCGACACGTCACCCAACTATTGCCGGGGCCTCTCGGAGCGGATAACAGGCATTGCCCTGAGCCGTCACCCAAGGGAGAGTTACCAAATAGCCACGAAGCTGTCGAACTTCTCCCCCAGCACCTGGAGCCGAGAGGGAGCGATGGAAATGTATCACAACTCGTTCAAAGAGTTGCAGGTCGACTACATCGACTACCTGCTGCTACACAGTATCGGGGGAGGCGGCGATGCCATGAAGGAGTTCGCCACCCGCTTCCTCGACAACGGCATGCTCGACTTCCTGATGGAGGAGCGGGAAGCAGGACGGATACGCAACCTCGGCTTTTCGTACCACGGAGACGTTCGGGTATTCGACTACGCCTTGGCGAATCACGACAAGTATCATTGGGACTTCGCCCAGATACAGCTCAACTATCTCGACTGGAAACACGCCAAGGACATCAACCGCCGGAACACCAACGCCGAATATCTCTACACCGAACTGGAGAAACGGCATATCCCCGCCGTCATCATGGAACCGCTGCTCGGAGGACGGCTTTCGAAGGTGAACGAACATGTGGCGGAACGGCTGAAACAGCGGGCTCCCGACCGGAGTGTCGCCTCGTGGGCCTTCCGCTTCGCCGGAAGCTGGCCGGGAGTGCTGACCGTACTGAGCGGAATGACCTTTATGGAACACTTGGAGGACAACCTGAAGACCTACTCTCCCCTGCAGCCGCTGACGGAGGCGGAACGGCAATTCCTCTTCGACACGGCCGACCTGATGATGGAGTACCCCACCATACCCTGCAACGACTGCAACTACTGCATGCCCTGCCCCTATGGACTGGACATTCCCGGCATACTGACGCACTACAACAAGTGCATCAACGAAGGGAACATTCCGACAAACCCGGGGACGAAAGCTTACCGAGAGGCACGGCGGGCGTTCCTCGTGGGATACGACCGGAGTGTGCCAAGGCTACGTCAGGCGGCGCATTGCGTCGGGTGTCGCCAATGCGAACCACTCTGTCCGCAAAATATCGCCATCGCCTCGGAGATGCAGAAGATTGACGCTTTTGTAGAGCGGCTGAAACAGGAATAAAAGGGACGAACCTTGCCGTGCAGACAACAGGCCTGTGAACAAATCAAAGGCTTTTGATAGAGCCGCTACGAGATGAGGAGTGGGGAAAAATTCCACGGAAAAACTCCTCATCTTCCCAACAAAAGTAATCCAAGAAAAGAGATAAAACCCTTATGGAGGAATTGATACAGGAACTGGAAACGGGGGGATACTCCTGCATCGTCTGCAAAGGAACGGCGGTGCGGCGGTGCGTTCGACGGGGGATTATCGACCTCTATACCCTGCAGCGGAAAGAACCTTCGCTCCTTGCGGGGGCGGATGTGGCGGACAAGGTGGTAGGGAAAGGGGCGGCGGCCCTGCTGATTGTCGGCGGTGTGCGGCGGCTCTATGCAGGGGTGGTGAGTCGGGCGGCGCTCGACCTGCTCGCACAGACGGAGATGAAGGTGCGCTACGGCCACCTCGTGGAACGGATTATCAACCGGACGGGGGACGGACCTTGCCCCGTCGAAGAGGCGTGTCAAGGGGCGGTGACGGCCGAGGCGTGTCTGCCCCGCATCACCGAATTTGTACAAAGCCATTTCCCTGATTTAAACATTTAGCTCCTGTCCGACCCTCCCGAATGTCAGTTACAGAAACAGTGCCATATATGCAGGAAGATAGAGCACTCCCCCATCGTTGCACAAGTCTTTCGTGTAAACTAAATACCTGTTCTTAATCCGTGCCGAAAATTTCCGGCAAAAGGCATCCAACGAAGCGTGTGTCTTATATCCGGAAGACTTGACCTCAATAGGGCTTACCTTATCGTCATCGGCAATCAGGAAATCCACTTCGTAGTTATGTTTTCCGCTATCGGTAGGAAATGTGTAATAATATAGCTCATGTCCGGCCGCTTTCAACATTTGGGCGATGACATTCTCATAGACATACCCGAGGTCAGCCCTCAATTTGTCACTGAGCAGTTTATGATAAATCGTATTGTCAGTAAACTTCTTGTCCCAAAATGCCAGCGTGACGAACAGCCCCGTATCGCCCACAAACATCTTATATTTGTCGGGGTCTTGGTGCAATGCCATTCCTGCACTTGGATCGTTGGCATGATAGGCCATGTTGACAACCATTGACTCCTTGATTTCGGAAATAATCTTCGCCAATTCGGAATTGCGTGTGCCGGCCGTTGCGCTCCACGCCAAATACCTGTTGGCATTTTTCGTCAATTGAGCCGGAATCTGACGAAACATCTTGGAGGCAGTGCTTGTAGGGTCTATCTTATTAAAATCATCTTCGTACAGCGTTATGATAGAACGTTTCACACTGTCAACTTTTTCCAGATTGTTGGTCTCAAGATAGGAAGCCACAGCTTGTGGCATACCACCGATAAGCATATACAACCGGAAATCACGCATCAACTTACGGTTCGTGGCGTCGCCCAAGAATGTTTTGTTGTGAAAGCAGTCTTGGAGCAGCCCAATTGTGGCCTTGTCGCCTAACGCCCACTTGAACTCCTCATAATCCATAGGATACATGCGAAGTTTGACCTCCTCACTTGGGATAAGGATGTCCTTGACATTCTTGCGAATGGAAATCAGTGAACCGGTCTCTATGTAATCGTACCTACCGTCTTTCACAAGATACTTGATGGCTTGTCTCGCTTTGGGAGCAAGCTGGACTTCATCGAAGATGATGGCGGACTTACGCTCTTTCAACTCGACACCATACTCCAGTTGCAGACGCATAAAAATAGGGTTGAGGTCGGATACGTCATTGAACAACTCCCGTATTTCGGTAGAACATGCGGCAAAATCCACTAAGATATAAGTCTCATATTCATTTGCCGCAAATTCCTCGACAACAGTGGACTTCCCGACACGTCTTGCGCCTTGTACCAATACGGCTGTCCGACCTTCGTCCGTGCGCTTCCATTCCAGAAGGTCATTATATATTTTCCTTTTAAATATCATAATCGTCTCTAATTGAGGACGAAGATAATATTTATTACACGATTCTCAAAATTTTTTTAGCGAAATCCTGCACGATTCTCAAAATCTTTTTGCCGAAATTCCGCAGGAATCTCAAAATGTTTGGGTCTGAGGGGGTGAATCGTGTCTCTTTTTCCTTCGCTCTCTTTCTTCGTTTCGCTTGTTTCTTTTTTCGTGATTTTGTATTTTTGCCTATATTTGCGAAAGGGGTTTTCCCTAGCGACTTATATAGAGCATTGCCTGAAAAATAGAAGAACCATGGAAACGATTTCTGTGAAACTGTACCGTCTCTCCTATCGGGAGGCGAAGACTTACGGTCTTGCCCTGCTCTTCGTGGCGGGCAATCTCGTGCTGCCCCAACTTTTCCACCTGTTGCCTGACGGGGGACGGATGTGGCTGCCGATTTACTTCTTCACGTTGATTGCCGCCTACAAATACGGCTGGAAAGCGGGGCTGTTGACGGCCCTGCTCTCACCGACAGCCAACGCCCTGCTCTTCGGAATGCCCGCTCCGACCGCCCTGCCGGTACTGTTGGTGAAATCGGCTCTGCTGGCCATCGCTGCCGGTTGGACCGCCGCCCGATACAGGAAAGCCTCGCTCCTGCTGCTGGCAGGTGTCGTGGTGGCCTATCAAGTAGTAGGCGGACTATGCGCCTGGGGACTCCAAGGGAGTTTCACCGCCGCCGTTCAAGATTTCCGCATGGGCTTCCCCGGTCTGCTGCTGCAACTTTTCGGCGGTTACTTCTGCATTAACTTCTTAATCCGTAAATAAATGAATAACCTTCTGTTTATCGGCAATTTAGGATTGTCAGAAATTCTTGTCATCGCCCTTATCATACTGCTGCTCTTCGGCGGGAAGAAGATTCCCGAACTGATGAAGGGGCTGGGCAAAGGGGTGCGCTCTTTCAAAGAGGGAATGAACGACCTCGAAAAGGGGACGGAACTCGATGAGAAAGGGAATGCCCGAAAAGGGGACGAAGGAAACTCGGAGACTCCCCAAGCATGAGTGAAGGTGCCGGGGCGGAGAAGAGTTTCTGGGAACACCTCGACGACCTGCGGGGCTGCCTGTTGAAGATTTTGGTGGCGGTGGCGGTGCTGACTGTGGTGGCGTTCATCGCCAAAGAACCGCTATTCGCCATTGTACTCGCTCCGCAACGGGACAGCTTCATCACCTACCGGTTGCTCGACCGGATAGCAAGCCTTTGGGGGAGCGAAGCGGGATCCTTCTCAGTGAGCCTTATCAATACGGGCCTTACCCGGCAATTTATGGTGCATATGACCACCGCCTTTTATGCGGCGCTACTCTGCACTTCGCCCTACATCATCTACCAACTTTTCCGTTTTGTCTCACCCGCCCTCTATGTGAACGAGAAACGGTACGCCCGGAAAGCGGTAACCTACGGCTACCTACTCTTCTGGATAGGGATTCTAGTGGGGTATTTTCTGCTCTTTCCGCTGACATTCCGATTCTTAGGCACCTATCAGGTGAGTGGAGAGGTGGTGAACCTCATCTCGCTACAGTCGTATATGGATACGCTGATGGTACTATTGCTGCTGATGGGGTTGCTCTTTGAACTGCCGTTGCTCTGCTGTCTCTTCGCCCGGATGGGGTTGCTCACGGCGGATTTCATGCGCCGGTACCGGCGGCACGCCTTGGTGGTGATTTTCATTGTCGCCGCCATAATTACCCCCACGGCCGATGCCTTTACCCTGATGGCGGTCGCCCTGCCGATTTACCTTTTGTGGGAAGGGAGCATTTTCCTTGTCAAACGACAAGAGAAGAGGGGATAAATCCGCTCTTCCCCTGAAAAGGGCTTTTAATCATAAAAGGCTTTAAGTGCAAACGGTAGTCACAACCCGTTTGCGTCGTTGTTTATCGCATCATCCAACAAGTGCAGCGATGTGCGGCTGCGCCACACATCGCTGCAGTAAAGAAATATTCTATTCCTTTCTCCCTCGAAGAGGGGTTTGATCGAAAATGGTAAGCGACGTTGTTGTTCGAATCCTGTCAGCGACAAGGCCATTACCCTGAAGAAAAAAATTTCGGTTCCTCTCTCCCTGCCGTTCGGCAGGGGCTTCCCTACTATCGTTTCCATTAACGATAACTTATATTTATTTTTCTACACTCCAAAAGGGCGGAATAATCTTCTTTTTCTATGCGACACTTTCCTCTCCTTTTTGCGTTACATTTCGGAAAAAGAATTCCGAAAATTATCTATTTTATATCCACACTTTGGTACATTTGCAGTTAAATATAGAAATAAAATAGTAAAAATTGATGATTCTATTTGCAAAACAAGAAAAGAAAAAATACTTTTGCAAAAATCAAAAGAAATGATAGAAGAGATTCGCATCCAAAATTACCTCTCGTTCAAAGAAGAAGTCGTCCTGAACTTTGAGGCCACTAAAGAGAAGACTTTCGAAGAAAGTCAGGTGGTGACGGTTGCCCCTGGTGTACGACTGCTCCGGTTCGCCCTCATTTACGGAGCCAATGCCAGCGGCAAATCGAATCTACTGACAGCTTTAGACTATCTGCACAATTTCTGGTTCGCCTCCAAAAGAGATATGGACGAAACAACCGGTGTAGTACCATTTCTTTTGGACAAAGAGACTCCCCTCAAACCGACCTGCTTTTCGTTAAAATTCTACGTCAACGGTATGCGATATTGGTACGTCGTGCAACTCACATCCAAAGAGGTGATTGAAGAGAAACTTTTTCTTTACAAATCAGTGCAGCCTTCCCTGCTCTTCTCCCGAAAGAAACTCCACGGGCAATCGGTAGTGAAACTGAATCCGGCCTATGTGAAAAGCGGACCCAATGTATTAAACGAATTAAACTTGAAGTGCCTGCCCAATATGTCGTTTTTCGCCGCCCGAAACCAAGTCAACTGTTATCTACCCATCATAGACGAAGCATGGAACTGGATGAAGAAAAAAATGCAACCAATTATTATGCCCCAGACAAAAATGTTTGCCTATGCCGGCAAACAGATGAGTCAAGACCCTGAACTAAAACAATATATCCTCGACTTCGTCCACAAAGCCGACTACAATATCACAGATGTCCAAACCCAAAAAGAAACTAAACCCCTGCCTCCCATTCTTAGAAGTATCGTCAGAGAAGCGGCAGATATTCCCGTGAAAACCAAGGAAAACCTATTGGCGGAGAATTCCATTGAAACAATCCGGACTGATTTCATCCACACGGTGAAAAACAGTCGGGGGGTGGAGAGCTATTACCTCCCACAAAAGTTGCAGAGCACTGGTACCCAACGGACTATCGAAGTAGAAGCTGCTATCTACACCGCCCTCCATTCCAATGGGATTTTACCAATTGACGAGATTGAATCGTCACTGCACCCTGACTTGGTAGAATTCATTCTTGAGATGTTTTTAAAACAGGAGAGTCAAAGCCAACTTATCATCACTTCGCACTACGATCCTCTTCTAAATACGGTCGACGACCTATTCAGAAGAGACTCGGTATGGTTTACCGAAAAGGAAGAGGACGGTCACTCGACTGTCTATTCATTGGTCGATTTCAAGGGATTGAGGAAAATCAAATCATTCCAAAAATCCTATCGAAACGGAGTTTTCGGAGCGATACCCAATATCAAAAGTAATTCTTAATTAGATATTGGATAATCAGCATTTATCTGGGAAGCGGGATATCTAATACCTATTTAATCGGGATGGATGCATGAAAGGTATTCCTTTTGTATAAAGACATTTACATAAACCAGCATTATGGCCAGAAGGATTGGTACAAGACAAAAACGTTCAGAAATACCTACCCTTATTGGGGCGGGATTAACAGAAAAGTGGTATTTTTCCCACTTACAGGTTCTGTATAATCTCTCCTTGAAAATCAAACCCCGATATTTCGGTGAAGAGTGTATATTTACCTTGGAAAAGCTTATAAAACAGGTGCTTGACAACGATGGATTGGCTATTGTCGTGTTTGATGCGGACGTGTCAACCTAGGATATTAAAGAGCAAGAAAGGCTTCAAAAACTAAAAAGAAGGTATGCCCAAAATAAACGAGTAATTCTATGTGACAGCATGCCCTCTATCGAGTTTTGGTTCTTACTTCATTTTGTCCAAACTGACCGATTTTTTGGTACTTCAAAGGCGGTCTTGACGGAACTTCTGAAACACCTCCCCTCGTTTAAAAAGAATAAGTCCTTCTTGTCATCAAGGAGATGGGTCGAGACGTTGTGCAAAGAAGGAAAACTGCAAAAAGCCTATTCCAAAGCCAAGAGTCTAGGAGCGGAAGCACAATCCTACTCCAACTTGTGGCGGGCAGTCGAATATTTAGGGTTGATATAGGAAGACGAGAAGGGGCGAAACGGATGTTTCGCCTTTCTCGTCATCCTATATCAAAATGCCGGTCTTGAGAATATCGGCATAAAGGGGATTGATGGTATCGTCGGTAAGAAGTATCGGTTCGATAAGGGAACTGACCTTGCGGCCAATCTTCTGCAACAGCGGCATATCCTTAAAATAGTTGCCGCTACGGTGTGAAACGACTACGGCGATGTCGATGTCGCTTTCGGCGGTATATCCGCCTTTGCTATACGAACCGAAAAGATATACAGCTTTGAGCGGCAAATATTTCGCCAACTTCGCCTTGTACTTTTTGGCTATAGCGATGGCTTCGTTTTTATCCATATAAAAGTTCGTTAGGTCGAAAAACCGGTGCAAAAATAGCCATTATTTTCATTTCTTGTTACGAAATAATGGGAACAATACTTTATTTCCTTTTTCGGGGAAAGAGAGCAGTTGGAAAGGGATTTTCGAGGGAAAAGCCCCACAAAATTTCCGAAAAGGGACAAGGATTTGTCGTTTTTTCACATATTATCGGGAATGCACCGCCTGTTTATCGGGCGAAAAGGATTACCTTTGCAGCGGTATTCGCTTGGTAGATAAACTTTATTATAGATTACAACTTATGAAACCCTTATCGACCCTCCTTACCCTCGCCTGCCTTCCCCTATTTTTTTCCTGTACGGGGGGAAAAACGCAAACCAATCCGTTGAAAAATGTGGAAGTGACTCATCCCCAGCGTGTGGAGAGCCAGAGTCTGAAATCGTTTTCGGGTGTTGTGGAAGAGGCCCAGGAAATCAGTCTCGGCTTCAAGACCCCCGGTCAGATTGAGGAAATCTGCGTGAAGGAGGGGGACACCGTGGAGAAGGGACAACTCATTGCTCGGCTCGACGACTCTGACTACAAACTGGCTGTAGAAGCCACCCGGATACAGTATAACCAGATGAAAAGCGAAGTGGCCCGAATGAAGAAACTCTACGAGAACAAGAGTCTGTCGGGCAACGACTAC
>JAJQIP010000129.1 GCA_021199145.1 Porphyromonadaceae bacterium
GGAAGGAGAATTCAATTCCTTTCGGAACCTTTTTTTATCCCTTTATTCCTCCTTCCTTTCTCCTTCTCCCCCCCCTCCTGAAGGAGGGAAAGGGAAAGAGAGAAAGGCTGACATTGTCTTACAGGGGTGGTTCCTCGTCCCAGACCCCCGTCCCAGAGGAATATTTTTTTTCGGTGAAAATATTCCTCAAGGGAGAGGATGGTCCTCCCCAGACCCCTCCCTGTTTTATCAGACTGAAATTCCTTAAGGTGATTTTTCAAATAGGGTTACTGGAATTTGGAATGTAACCAATAACTGACCTTTATAGATGAATCGATAATCACCTTCATAAACAACTTACGATTATTCCTTTCATAAACATTTGCTACCTTGTACTATCATTCTGTAAGGAGTGGTCGGTAGAGCGGAGCAAAATTTCAATACTTTGCTTACCTTTGCAAAGAAAATTTTCCCAACAGATGAAACCGTATGCATATCATTTAATAGCCATACTTACCATTGGCGTATGGGGTACGACTTTTGTCTCCACGAAGACTCTTTTGAGCCATGACCTTTCACCTGTGGATATTATTTTTTACCGTTTTTTGTTGGCGTACATATGTTTGTGGACAGTATCGTATCGAAATTTGTGGGCGAAAAGTTTGACGGATGAATTGTTGCTTATGGGAGCGGCATTAACCGGAGGGTCGGTCTACTTCCTTACAGAGAATACGGCTTTAAGTCTTTCGTATGCTTCGAATGTTTCTCTTATCGTATGTACAGCACCTCTGTTTACAGCCTTTGTTGTTCGCCTTTTTTATAAAGATTATCATCTTTCGCTTCCCTTTATAGGCGGTTCATTTTTGGCTTTGGCGGGTGTTGCAGTCGTGGTTTTCAATGGACATTTTATTCTTAATCTTAATCCGTTAGGAGATCTTCTTGCTTTTTCTGCTGCCTTGTTGTGGGCTTTTTATAGCCTTATTATCAAGAAACTTAACGGGAAATATTCCACGGCATTTATTACCCGTAAAATATTCTTTTACGGCCTTATCTCCATTCTCCCTTGTTTCCTTTATGAGCCGTTGCATTTCAGTCGCCATCTCATCACTACGCCTGTTGTCGCAGCCAATCTCCTTTTTCTCGGTGTCGTTGCGTCTATGTTATGTTATATGTCCTGGAATGTCGTTTTGAAGCATTTAGGTACTGTACGGGCATCGAACTATATTTACTTCAATCCGGTCATGACCCTGTTATCCGCTTCATTGATATTAGGAGAGTCTCTTACTCCCATCTTCTTGTTTGGTGCCATTCTGGTATTGGGAGGAGTTTTTCTGGCCGACCGTCACCTTATGCGGGAATAATTTTTGAAATAAGCTCCAATTTTTAGCGCAAACCAGGACAGACCGTAGACAACCTGTTTCGATTTATGGCAAAATCTGGCTAGCAGATTTGTCGGCTCAAAAAAAAAGGCTATCTTTGACCCGTTTTTTAGAACCACATAAAGTCTAACTTAGTAGAAAGGAAAATAAAAACATGGAAGAAAAAGAAATTAACCCTATTGAAAACTTTGATTGGGAGTCCTATGAAAAGGGCGAAGTAACCAACGATGAAAACCGCGAAGAGTTGGTTTCATTGTATGACAAATCCCTTAATACCATAAAAGACAAAGAGGTAATTGAAGGGACAGTCATTGCTATTAACAAGCGTGAAGTCGTGGTGAATATCGGATATAAATCCGATGGAATCATTCCTATGAATGAATTTCGTTATAATCCCGATCTTAAGGTGGGGGATACAGTGGAAGTCTATATAGAAAACCAAGAAGACAAAAAAGGTCAATTGGTTCTTTCGCATAAAAAAGCGCGTGCAACCCGTTCATGGGATCGAGTGAATGCCGCTCTTGATAACGACGAAATTATCAAAGGATATATCAAATGTCGTACGAAAGGCGGTATGATTGTCGATGTATTTGGTATTGAAGCTTTCTTACCGGGTTCTCAAATCGATGTGAAGCCTATTCGCGATTATGATGTATTTGTAGGTAAGACAATGGAGTTCAAGGTTGTAAAAATCAATCAGGAATTCAAGAATGTCGTTGTTTCGCATAAAGCCCTCATCGAGGCTGAACTTGAGCAACAAAAGAAAGAGATTATCGCCAAACTTGAAAAAGGTCAGGTACTCGAAGGAACCGTCAAGAATATCACCTCTTATGGCGTATTTATCGATCTCGGAGGTGTTGACGGACTTATCCATATTACTGACCTTTCGTGGGGCCGTGTAAGTCATCCGGAGGAGGTTGTTTCCCTCGACCAAAAGCTCAATGTCGTTATTCTTGATTTCGATGATGAGAAAAAACGGATTGCCCTCGGTCTTAAGCAACTCACTCCGCATCCTTGGGATGCTCTCGATCCTAATTTGAAGGTAGGTGACAAAGTTAAAGGAAAAGTGGCTGTCATGGCAGATTATGGAGCGTTCATTGAAATCGCTCCCGGTGTAGAAGGCCTTATCCACGTATCAGAGATGTCTTGGTCACAACATCTGCGTAGTGCACAAGACTTTATGAAAGTCGGGGATGAAGTAGAGGCTGTTATTCTGACCCTCGACCGTGAAGAGCGTAAAATGTCGTTGGGTATCAAACAACTCAAACCCGATCCGTGGGAAGATATAGAGACTAAATACGCTATTGGTTCCCGTCATCATGCCAAAGTGCGCAACTTCACCAATTTCGGTGTGTTTGTAGAAATCGAAGAGGGTGTAGAGGGACTTATCCATATTTCTGACCTCTCTTGGACGAAGAAAATTAAACATCCTTCAGAATTTACCCAAATAGGTGCCGATATTGAAGTGCAAGTACTTGAAATAGATAAGGAAAATCGTCGTCTCAGTCTTGGTCACAAGCAACTTGAGGAGAATCCGTGGGATGTATTTGAGACGATATTTACCGTAGGTTCGATTCATGAAGGTACCGTTATTGAGATGTTGGAGAAAGGGGCTGTTGTAGCATTGCCTTACGGTGTAGAGGGTTTTGCCACTCCGAAACATCTTGTGAAAGAGGATGGTTCGCAAGTCCAGGTTGACGAGAAAACCAACTTCAAGGTCATTGAATTCAATAAAGATGCTAAGCGCATTATTCTTTCCCATAGCCGCATCTTTGAGGATGCCGCTAAAGCAGAAGCCGCCAAGGAGTCATCAGCTAAACGGGCTGCCAAAAAAGCGGCAAAGGCTGAAGAGGCTGCAGCTGTAACTTCACCTGTGGAAAAAACGACTCTTGGTGACATTGAGGAGTTGGCGGCTTTGAAAGAAAAGCTTTCCAAGAACAAATAAAATCCTTTTGGAAATACCTCTAAGCGGCGGATTTTCGAGTCCGCCGCTTTTTTCTGTTTCTCAAATAAGGATTGTTTTGTGTTCTAAATGATTATTTTTATTCATGGAAATTATT
>JAJQIP010000104.1 GCA_021199145.1 Porphyromonadaceae bacterium
ACTCCTCGGCGTTGAAGGTAAGCGCTACCTCGGAAAAATCATATTTCCGCAGTTGGACAGGCGTATAACCCGCCTCTTTTCTTTTTATCTCAAGAAATGCTTTCGGATTTCCCATGATTCTTATTTTTTACTTTGTTGCATTCATTAATAATCTCGTTCGACATTCGCAATTTTCTGTTGCAACAGTTTCATCTTCTCGTCATGCAGCACTTTTTTGTACTCAATGGGCATGACTTTGATGAATTGCGATACATATTCCTCCCATTTTTCGAGCATACGCAGAGCCAACGGACTGTGGGTATATTCGTAGTGACGGGCAATCAGCTGATGCAACTCTTTATTGTCGGTGGCATCTTCGATAAGGGAGAGTTCGACCATCTCCATGTTGCAGAAGAAATCGAAATTCTCGTCCTGATTCCACACATAGGCAATCCCTCCGCTCATACCGGCGGCAAAGTTGCGCCCTACCTTTCCGAGGATAACGGCACGACCGCCTGTCATGTATTCGCAACAGTGGTCCCCCGCCCCTTCGACAACCGCAATAGCCCCGCTATTTCGTACGCAGAAGCGCTCTCCTACAATACCGTTGATATAGACCTCTCCTGAGGTGGCTCCATAGAGCAAGGTATTGCCGGCAATGATGTTCTTTTCGGGCAGGAAAGTCGAACCCTTGGGGGGAACGACAATGATTTTACCCCCCGAAAGTCCCTTACCTAAATAGTCATTGGCTTCTCCCGACAGACTGAAGGTAAGTCCGTGGGCCAGGAAGGCGCCGAAACTCTGTCCGGCCGACCCGGAGAAGTTGCACCGGATGGTATCGTCAGGCAGACCCGCATCCCCATAACGGGAAGCGACCTCTCCCGAAAGCATCGCACCTATCGAACGGTCAGTATTGTTAATAGGTATATGGAGTTCAATGGGCATCAACGATTTAAGGGTGGGCAACGAGGCTTTTATCAACCGTTGGTCTATCACATCCTCAATCTGATGCGTCTGTTCCTTGATTTTCCGACAAGCGTATTTCTCGGCTTCGGCTGGACGATACAGGATGCGCGAAAGGTCAAGTTTGTCAATCGTATGGTCTCCGACCGCCTCTTTGGGAATGAGCAAGTCGGTCCGACCGATAATGTCATCCATCTTCGTGAATCCCATCTCGGCAAGCCACTCCCGAACCTCTTGGGCAAGGAAGGTGAAGTAGTTAATCAGATACTCCGACCGTCCGGTAAACCGTTTCCGCAACTCTTCATTCTGCGTGGCGACTCCCATCGGACAGGTATTCATGTGGCATTTGCGCATCATCACGCACCCCAATACAATGAGGGCGCTGGTGGCGAATCCGAACTCTTCTGCTCCCAAAAGGGCTTGGATGATGACATCCCGACCCGTTTTCAACTGACCGTCAACTTGTAGGACAACTTGCCCGCGCAAATTGTTGAGCACAAGGGTCTGTTGCGTCTCGGCAAGTCCTATTTCTGTTGGCATACCGGCATGTTTGATGGAGCTGGCCGGACTGGCTCCTGTTCCTCCTTCGGCACCGCTAATCACAATCATATCGGCTTTCGCTTTGGTCACACCGGCGGCGATAGTTCCTACACCGCTCTCCGACACAAGCTTTACACTGATACGGGCCTTCGGATTTACATTCTTCAGGTCAAAAATGAGTTGCGCCAAATCCTCTATCGAATAGATATCGTGGTGAGGGGGTGGTGAGATAAGCGAAATTCCCGGTATGGAGTGACGGGTATGGGCGATGACCTCATCGACTTTGAAGCCGGGCAGTTGTCCCCCTTCCCCGGGTTTTGCTCCCTGAGCAATCTTGATTTGTATCTCATCGGCATTGACCAAGTATTCGGCGGTGACCCCAAAACGCCCCGAAGCGACCTGCTTAATGGCGCTACGGGCCGATGTACCGTCTTCACGGGGGAGAAAACGTTCAGAATCCTCTCCTCCTTCACCGGTGTTGCTCTTTCCTCCCAATTGATTCATGGCTATGGCCATCGCCTCGTGCGCCTCCTTACTGATAGCACCAAACGACATGGCTCCCGTCACGAAACGTTTCGTGATGGCCTCCACAGGTTCCACCAAGGAAATATCGATGGGGTTGCGCTTGAAGTCAAGTCGGTCACGCAGGAAGACGGGCTGGGCCTTGTCATCGACCAAAGAGGTGAACTCCTTGAACTTCTTATAACTGCCCAGACGGGTAGCCAATTGCAGGGTCGATATGGTCTCCGGATTCCAGGCGTGGAACTCTCCGTTCTTACGGAAACTGTAGATTCCGTTGTGATTGAGATACTGCTCCCGACTAACATAGGCATCCGCATGGAATTTTACGATATCCAGATATATCTCCTCTAAGGTCACACCGCCGACTTTCGACACTGTACCGCAGAAATAGCGGTCAATCAGCTCCTGAGAAATGCCGATAGCCTCGAAAAGTTGTGCGCCCCGATAACTTCCCATCGTAGAAATTCCCATCTTGGAGATAATCTTCAGAAGGCCTTTGTTCACCGCTTTGAGGTAATTCTTCTCGGCCGTGCTATAGTCAAGCTGTATCTCCTTATTCTTGACTAATTGGTTGATGACGGCAAAAGCCATATAGGGATTCACCGCACTAGCCCCATAACCGAGCAAGAGGGCGAAGTGCATCACCTCACGTACCTCACCTGTCTCTACGACAATGGCCGTCTGGACACGCAGACGCTTCGATATAAGGTGGTTATGTACGGCCGAAACAGCCAGTAACGAGGGAATGGGAACGTGCGTCTCATCCGCCTCTTTATCCGACAGTATGATGTAGTTGAAGTCATCCTTCACCGCCTTTTCCGCCTCTGAACAGAGCCGGTCTATCCCTTTCTCAAGTCCGGCAGCGCCCGTAGCTATATCGAAAGTCATCGGGAGGGTGATTGTCCTGAACCCTTTATAACGCAGGTTACGAAGGATATCGACATCGGTATTGTTGATAATGGGGGATTTGAGATTGACCATCTTACACAACTCCGGTGACTGAACCAGCAGATTCTTGTTAATCACACCGATATAGCTGCTCAACGACATGACCAACTCTTCCCGAATCGGGTCAATAGGCGGGTTGGTCACCTGTGCGAATTGCTGGCGGAAGTAGTTGAACAGCAACTGGGGCTTCTGGGAGAAGAGGGCCAAGGGGGTATCGTTACCCATCGAGGCGCTCGGCTCTTTGCCGTCTATCGTCATGGGAATGATGATGCGCTCGATATCCTCCTTGTGGTATCCGAATGTATGCAGATGGGCGGGATAGTCAGCCACATCGTGACGAACCGTACGGCCCGAACTGATTGTATCGAGCTTCACCCTGTTCTTGGAGAGCCACTCCCTGTAGGGATAGGCATTGGCCAATTGCTCTTTCAACTCCTGGTCATAGTATATC
>JAJQIP010000181.1 GCA_021199145.1 Porphyromonadaceae bacterium
AGGAAAAAGAACCGTTTGGTTGGGCATGTAAGGACGAAAATGTAACTTTGCCATATTGGGAAACTTTATGCCTGGAATTACGAAAACTTCGTGAAATAACAAAGCCGGGGCTTGGGAAAGACTGGGCTTTGCGCATAAAAAAAGGGGTTGTGCCGGTATTTTGACACAACCCCTCCTTATGGATATGTATGTCGTTTTTGATTAATCCTCGTTGGGAATGGCGCCGTCAGGGCAACGAAGACGAAAAGGGCCGCCCCTAAGGAGCAGCCCTTTTTGCAGTCTTTATAGTTGACAAGTTCCGAACAGTCATTCTTGCCAACAACCAATCGGCAAGTCTTTAAAAACTATTCTGCCAAAAACTTTATTTATTGCATTAACCGCGAACTAATTGACTTCATAGTGAAAAGTATCTCATTGTCTCAAAAGCAGTATACCTCTTCATACCATTTCTTCCATTTTGACAATTCCTGATCCGGGTCGGTTATTGCATCCATTACGTCATAGTTCGTAAAGGTACTGAACATGTCGTCATTGCTGATTAATGCTTTGTATAGGGCTATTGACTCGTTCAACATGCTGTTTTTGGCGTGACGGCATACGGAAAATGTAACTGTTTTATATTCTCCTGTTTTTTGCAAGGCAAAAGCAAGCATTTGATTTCGCCATAGTTGGTTCAGGCCTCCTTTGAAAGGACAACCTTTACACTCATTTTTGCCTTTGTATTTACAATAGTTTTCCTTAAATAGGTCCCAATACTTGTATCCTATAGCGTGATAATGGCATTTTTTAGGGTCGGCTGCTATTTCCTTAAGGCTATACCCATCACAATTCGTTTTGAGCATGTTCTTATCACTCTTGTATCCGCCGCACTCTGTAAATTCTTTTTCGCTGAGCTTATGCTCAATCAGCCATAGGCAATGTTCATTGTTCTTGTTTAAATAAGCTATGGCAACATCGGCATCAGTTCCAGCATTCGGGTCGTGATCGTTCAACACCCCTCTGCCTTTTTTGATATTTTGTCCCCAATATTCAAAGCAGAATCCTTGGAAAAGCTTGTCTTTATCTATTTTCTTAAAATCGGATGGACAACCGGGTATCTTAGGAAGTATCCGGTTAGCTTCTTTAGAGAGGAGCAGGGGCATGAAAAGATTGATGCACGCAGTTTGTGAACTTACGGCACTCCCGGCAAACCTATGAGGCTTATATGCGAAATCCCCTCCTTGCATTTCTTCTAGCCTAGGTAAAATCGGCTTATAAATCATTGCGTATATTGAAGATCCTTCGGGGAAAAAGGCGTCATATTCATGTTCCTTTTTTTCGTCCCAACCTCGTTCAGATGTTATATTTTTACGTTTCCAATCGATAATGTGACAATAGATTTCTTCCTGTTCAGAAGACAAATTTGTCGGAAGATAATATTCTTTCCCGCTTATTGTCTTTTTCATGCTGTTAATCTTTTATCGATTTGAATTCAATTATTGAGCTTGGGCTGATTTTTGATTAATTCGTAGTTTCGCGTATTTTGCCTGTTTTAAAATGTTGTAGTCTTGTTTAATTATTTTGTGCCGGCTTGATTTAGGCTTGGCTGCATCGGTTTGCAAAAGCAGTAACGATACCATTAGGCATTTCCTGGATTTGTTTTGGCTGTCGCTCCTGCGATTGCCATCACAATTCTTTTAATTTCCCTTTTTCATCGCATGTGAACAGGTCGATCTTTACCCCGTCGGGAAGCGTTTCTTCAACAATTTTCCTTATCGCGTCGAATCTAGCTCTAACCTTTTTGCTAGGAATGTCACCTTTGTCTTTGCCGCTTTCGCACGGGTCGCAACCCACCACGACAGCAAGCTTAATTTTCCCGCTAAGCCGTTTGGGCAATGCCCATTTTGGATTTATAAGCCCCAGATCCTTTTTCTGTTTCAACATTTCGAGGACAACTTTTTCCATCTTATTTGTATCCTTATACTTGTCCAAGAATTTTTTTGTCAACATGTAGTAGGTGCCCAATTGCACGGGCGAAAGATATATCTTTGTGCCGTCCTCCCATCGCTTTAATTCCAATAGTACCAAATCTCCCTTTTTATTGATTCCGATAAAGTCGCATTCGGTGCTAAGTTTTTCGCCTATTTCTTCGACTTCTTTAGCGATTGCCCAATTATGTTCGGGTGCTTTATTTATGCTTTCCTTGATTTCTGTGGCCCATTTCTTCTTGATTTCATCAAGCCAATCATTCTTTGTATCTGTGTCTTTAAACCCGATTTTGAACTCCTTGTCAAAAATAAGAAGGTCGTCACTGGGTTCGCATTCAATGGAATATCGCCTTGAAATAAGCGTTTGGTAATAACCCTCTTTTTTCCCTTTGCCGTCTATTGTTGTATAATAGCGTTCCTTATTGACATCTTTATCCCAAGATGAAATCCTTTTATCCAATTCATCCTTGGTCAAGGAAAAATATTTTTTCCCGTAAGTATTCTTCCCGTTCTTGTTTTTGCCTTTTACAACAAGATAATAAGGTTTCTGGTTCTTTTCAATCGTTACGATGCGTCCCGTGCCTTTGTATATGGAAAACCACGACTTTCCTGCGGAACTGCCCGTTTGGAAGTCCAGATCGAAGTTGCCGAATTTGTCCTTGTGAATAGTTTTCACATAGTCGATTAGCCAGTGGTATTTTCCGTCTTTTTTCAAGAATCCCTCAATTTCTGAGGACATTTTTCGGTCGTAGTAAGCTTCATCTAAATCTTTCATTGTATTCATAATAAGGCTTTTTTATTTAAACATTTTATTTCACGATAACTTTCTCAACCGTTCCGTCGGAATAGCGGACGATGTTTATTCCCTTTTGAGGTTCGGAGAGAAGCCGACCGCTGATGTCGTACCGGGCTATCTCCGAGGCATCCGCATTGTCGGAGATTGTTTCTTCAATTCCGCCGAAATCAACCTCTACGATATTCAGGAAACCTCTCCAAGCATTGGCAGTGGCATAAGCCTCATAGCTTCCTTCGGGGACATAAAGGACGCAGTTTTCCATGTCGACCTTAAAAAAGGCAAACATTGTAATAATGGTCGGAGGAGTGGGATTGAGGGAGTATATCTCAGTGAGCGATGTACACTTGTAAAAAGCTAATGCCGCGATCGAGGTCACGCCGCTTCCAATAGTTACCGATTCAAGCGCATAGCAGCTGTCAAAAGTGGCACTCTCGATTTTGGTCACGCTATTTGGAATGGTTATGGATGCCAGCGAGGTACACCCGCTAAAAGCATCATCTCCGATGGAAGTAACGCTCTCAGGGATGGTTACCGAAGTCAGCTCCGAACAATAACCAAAAGCCCATCTCTCGATGGCAGTAACGGCGTAAGTGCTGCCGCCGTACGTTACCGTTTCGGGTATCGT
>JAJQIP010000089.1 GCA_021199145.1 Porphyromonadaceae bacterium
ATTCTATACCCTCGCCCCTACGGATGTGGCCGGATGGGTACGTAGTTTGCAGCTGCGGAATATCGCTTTGCCTGACGAACTTAAAGTTGAGGTACTGCTTGTTGTGGGAGAACAGCGGAGTTCCTCTGCAGGGAAATAGACCAAAAAGCTGTTTGTCCGTTTCCTATGGATTTTATGGTATTGCTTAAATGTCGTATATCTCAGAATTTATGCCTGCTTTAGTGGGGGAGATAAGGCAATAAATAGCGTGATTTTCTGTTTATATACAAGATGAAGGGCTCCAATTTTCATCGTCGATTATTAGAAAAGAGCGTCGGATGGGTTTTATTCTTCCCTCTTCTTTTCTTAACGGCGTGTTCTACCCAAAAGAATACACCGGCTAACCGCTTTTTCCACTCTTTTACCACAAAATACAATGTCTACTTCAATGGCATAACCAGTTTTGAAGAGCAGCTGGATCTGATGCAGAAAAGTTATGAGGACAATTTCACCCATCTGCTCTATATGCATCCTGTTTCGGCCTATGGAGTGCCTTCCGACCCCCAACCTCAAGGTGATTTTTCCCGCTCATTGGAGAAAAGTCAAAAGGCCATACGTCAGCACTCCATGCAGAAACCCCCTAAGCATAATCGCAAAAAAATGGATGACCCTAAGTATAGGGAGTTTATCAAACGAGGAGAGTTCAATCCTTTTATCCATAATGCCTGGGTATTGATGGGTGAATCCCAGTTTTATCAAGGAGATTTTTTAGGGGCGTTGGCCACCTTCATCTATATCACCCGCCATTTTCCTTGGAATACCTCTTTGATGGCCGATACCCGCATATGGATAGCACGGAGCTATCTTGAATTGGGCTGGCTCTATGAAGCAGAAGATATCTTGCTCAAGGTGTCTAAAGAATATACCCTTACTTCCAAACAGAAACGTTGGTATGCAACTGTTTATGCCGATTATCTTATACGGTGCGGTGAGTATGCCTCTGCCATTCCCTATTTGAAAGAGGCCCTGAAAATGGCTGACGGTCATGCTCAAAAAATCAGGATGACTTTTTTGTTGGCGCAGTTACAGGCCAAGACCGGGGATAAGGCAGGAGCTTATCATTCCTATCAGGCGGTTATCAAGAAAAATCCTGTTTTCAGGGTTGAGATGAATGCCCGGATTAACCAGACTGAAGTTTTTACGGGAGGAGATATATCCAAAATCGAAAAACACCTTCGTCGTATGGCGCATAATTACAAGAATCGGGATTATCTTGACCAGATATACTATGCTCTCGGTAACCTCTATCTTTCGCGGCGGGATACGACAAAAGCCATAGAAAATTATGTTTTGGCTGCCGAGAAGAGTACCCGTAAGGGGATAGAATGTGCCATTAGCCAACTTACTCTGGGCGGACTTTATTTTGAACGGAGGGAGTATGCCAAGGCGCAACCCTGTTATGCCGATGCCATGCCGTTTATTGACGAAAGTTTTCCCAATTATGCGATGTTATCCCGTCGCTCGTCCGTGCTTGACGAGTTGTCGGTGTATGCCGGTAATGTCGATTTGCAGGATAGTCTGCTTCGGGTAGCCGCTATGCCCGAAGCGGAGCGGAATCGTCTTATACAGCAGATTATCGATGACCTAATTGCCGCAGAGAAACGGGCTGCCGAGGATGCCCGCCGAGAGGCCCTGTTGGCTGAGCAGGAGGCAAATGCCGCACAGCTTGATAAAATACAGCAAACAACGACACCTACTATGCCTGGAACGGGGAGTACATCGTGGTATTTTTATAATACCCAATTGATTACGGCCGGTAAGTCAGAATTCCAGCGCAAATGGGGTAGCCGAAAACTTGAAGATGATTGGCGGCGTAGCAACAAAGCCTCTTTCTCGCAGGAAGATATTACTGAAAACATGGATGAGGAGATGGAAGAGGGGATTGAGTCATCAGAAGGGATGGAAGGGGAAGCAGATACCACTCTCGTGGCATACAGCGATGACCCCAAAGACCCCCGTTTCTATTTGCAGCAACTGCCGTTTACCGAAGAGGCTGTCGCTGTGGCCAACGGGATTATCGCCGATGGGTTATTCAATATGGCTATGATTCTCAAAGACAAGCTTGAAGATATGGATGCCGCCATGGCCAATTTCAATGAACTTGACCACCGTTATCCGCAAAATGATTATCGACTCGAAGCCTATTATAACTGCTATCTCATTGGTATGCGTATTAACAACCGACCGATGGCTGAAGAGTATAAGCAGCGTATTTTGCGCCTTTTCCCCGACAGTAAATATGCCATAGCCTTGTCCGACCCCAATTATCTTGAGAATTTACGGCGTATGGATGTGGTACAAGATTCGCTTTACATATTGACCTACGATGCCTATTTGGCCGGTAATAATGCCGAGGTACACCGCTTGTACGAGTATACTCGTACAACCTATCCATTGTCGAAGTTGATGCCTAAATTTATGCTGGTGGATGCTTTGGCTTATGTCAACGAGGGAGACATCGACCGTTTCAAAGAGGGGTTGAAAGCTTTGCTCGATGCCTATCCTTCAGAAGATGTAAGTGAATTAGCTTCGGCTATGCTCAAGGGGGTAGCGCAAGGCCGACAAGTCGTCGCAGGAGCTGCCCGCAGCAATATATGGAGTTTCCGTTTTGGAGGCGAGGGGTTGGAGAGTTCCGATACTTCTGATTCTACAGCGGCAGTTTCTCCTTTTGTTGCCGACCTTTCGGTACCCCATCTGCTTGTATTAGTCTATCCTACCGCTGAGGTCAATGCCAATTTGTTGCTCTTCGAGATAGCCAAGTATAATTTCGCCCATTTCATTATTCGTGATTTCGATTTGGAAATAATGAGCTTTAACGAAATAAGCATGTTAGTTGTCAAAGGATTTTATAACTTTGGCGAATTGACACAGTATCGTCGCATGTTGAGTGCTCCTGATGGTGTCCCGATGCCTGATGGCGTGCGTCCTGTCATGATTAGCGAACAGAATTTCAAGACTCTGGTCGAAGGACATACGTTCGAGGAGTATTTTAGGTTCGTCGAAGAAAATCAGTTGTTGCAGTATGATGAAGAGTGAAACTATTCTCTGGGTTGATGACGAGATTGATTTGTTGAAACCCCATATTCTTTTCCTTCGTCAGCGGGGGTATGAAGTTGTCACCGTGAGCAACGGACGGGATGCCATTGACCGTGTCGAGACCGACCATTTCGACTTGATATTCCTCGACGAGAACATGCCGGGATTGAGCGGTCTTGAGACGCTGGACCGCATCAAGGAGATAGTCCCTCAGACACCGGTTATCATGATTACCAAGAGTGAAGAGGAGGATATTATGAATCAGGCTATCGGCAATAAGATTGCCGATTATCTGATTAAGCCGGTCAATCCCAGTCAAATTCTCCTTTCCATCAAGAAAAATCTTTATAGCAAAGAGATTATTTCGGAAAAGACATCGAGTGATTATCAGCAAGAGTTCAACCGGATTAACCAACTGATAAACGACTCTTTTTCCTGGAATGACTGGTATGAGATTTATCGTCGGCTCGTATATTGGGAATTGGAGTTGGAACAGACCGAAGGTCATCTCAAAGAGATGTTGCTGTTGCAGAAGAGTGAGGCCAACTCGGCATTCGCCAAATATGTCAAGCGAAATTATGAGAAATGGTTCAGCGGGGAGGAGCATCCGTTGATGAGCCATGAACTTTTCAAGCAAAAGCTCTTTCCCCTGTTGGATAACGGTGAAAAGGTATTTGTCGTGTTGATTGATAATTTCCGCCTTGACCAATGGCGGATATTGATGCCTTATCTCCTGGACTACTTCACCGTTGAAGAAGAACTCTATTTCAGTATACTTCCGACGGCTACGCAATATTCCCGTAACGCCATATTTTCAGGATTGTTACCCGACAAAATCGCCGACCTTTTCCCCCATTTGTGGGTGGATGAGGATTCCGAAGAGGGAAAGAACCTGAATGAAGCCCCCCTTATCGGGACGTTGCTTGAACGTTATCGCAAACGTTATACCTATTCTTATAGCAAGGTCAACGAGTCCCATTTTGGGGAGAAACTCTTACGGGAATTTTCCAATTTTGACCGGTACGATTTCAACGTGTGCGTATTGAATTTCATTGACATGCTTTCGCATGCCCGTACCGATTCGAAGATGATACGGGAGTTGGCCAGTTCCAATGCCGCCTATCGTTCGCTTACAGAGGCGTGGTTCAAGCATTCGTCGGCATTTGACCTTTTCAAGAAAATCGCTGAGAAGGGATTTAAGGTTATCCTTACGACCGACCATGGAACGATATGGGTAGACAATCCCGTCAAAGTCGTTTCTGACCGTAACACCAATACCAACCTTCGGTATAAGGTGGGGAAAAATATGTCCTATAATCCTAAACAGGTTTTCGAAATAAAGGCCCCCTCTCGTTTCGGATTGCCTTCCCCCAATGTAAGTTCGACCTATATCTTCGCCATGAATCACGACTATTTTGTCTATCCCAATAATTATAATTATTATGTGGGGCATTACAAAGATACTTTCCAGCATGGAGGAATCTCCATGGAGGAGATGATGGTTCCGTTGGTTACCCTTTCACCCGTAAAGAAGTAATTCTATGGCGCAATTTGTCATACACGACCTTGATGACTTGCCTGCCGCTGCACGTTCTTTTATTGCAGCGATGGGCGACAGTTCCGTTTTCGCTTTCCGAGGGGCGATGGGGGCAGGAAAAACGACTTTCATTAAGGCTATTTGTGAAGCGTTGGGAGTCAGTGATGTCGTCAACAGTCCCACGTTTGCCATTATCAATGAGTATGGGCCGATGGCTGATGGCCGACCGATTTATCACTTTGATTTCTACCGTATCGACAAACCTGAAGAGGTATTCGATTTTGGTTATGAGGAGTATGTTTATAGCGATGCCCTGTGCTTTATCGAGTGGCCGGAGAAAATCGAGTCGTTATTGCCCCCCGGTTATGTCAATGTCTATATTGAAAGTCAATCTGACGATTCCCGGATTGTCGTGATGGAGCGTCCCTGATTTCTCTAAAATAAATTTCTCTCTTTCGAAGAGGTATAATATTCCTGTAACTCTATTTTTGATTTAAAATAATTTACCCATGGCCTTTAGAATCGCTTTTTTTGACACAAAACCTTATGATGAGGAATCTTTCAACAAGATGAACGAACGTTTTGGTTTCGATATCGTTTATTTCAAAGGACACCTGAATCCGAACAACGTCATGTTGACGAAGGGGTATGATGCCGTATGTATTTTTGTCAATGATACGGCAGATGCCGAAGTGGTGAATGCCTTGATTGAAAACGGGGTCAAGATATTGGCTTTGCGTTGTGCGGGGTACAACAATGTCGATTTATCCGCCGCTGAGGGGCGTCTGCCGATTGTCCGGGTGCCGGCCTATTCTCCTTATGCTGTTGCCGAATATACCTTGGCATTGATACTTGCCCTCAACCGGCGTATTCCACGGGCTGTATCACGTACCCGTGACGGCAATTTCTCCCTGCATGGCCTTATGGGGTTTGATATGCACGAAAAAGTCATAGGAATTATCGGTACGGGGAAAATAGCTAAAGTGCTGATTCGGATACTCTATGGCTTGGGTATGCGTATTTTGGCCTATGACCCCTATCCCGACAAAGAGCTTGTCGCAAAATATGCTGTCGAGTATACGACACTTGATGAACTTTATCGGCTTTCCGATATTGTATCGCTCCATTGTCCGCTGACGGATGAGACCCGTTATATCATCAATGAGGATGCCATCGCCAAGATGAAACAGGGTGTAATGCTTATCAATACCGGTCGTGGAAAGTTGATACATACCCACTCTCTAATCAAGGGGTTGAAAAGTAAAAAGATAGGGTATGCCGCTTTGGATGTCTATGAGGAAGAGAGCCGGTATTTTTATGAAGACAAGTCGGATCGTATTATCGATGACGACGTATTGGCGAGACTGTTGTCGTTCAACAACGTAATTGTCACTTCCCATCAAGCCTTTTTCACCCGTGAGGCCGTACATAATATTTCAGAAACGACTTTGCAGAACATTGCCGACTTTGCCGCAGGTCGTTCGTTGAAGAACGAGGTCGTGCGTTAATTTTCGAGAAGAGAGATATAAATCCCGATGCTGGACAGCATTGGGATTTAGTGTAAAAGAGATGGCTTAATTTGCTTGAATAAGACATATTGCTTACTTTTGCACGCTTACTTGTAAAATTTGAAAGAAATGAGCCGACAAAAACCTCCCTTTTTCCATTTGCTTCTGACAACAGGATTCGGTTCTGGCTTTTCTCCTGTCGCTCCCGGGACAGCAGGTGCATTGGTGGCTGTCCTTTTGTGGGGAGTCGGCTATTTTCTGCTTCCTTTCCCTATCCTGCAAGTGGTGCTGGCGGTTGTGATTGTCTATTTCACCGTACAAGGAATCTATTCGGGAACCGTTATGGAGCGGTATTGGGGAGAAGACCCCTCACGGGTGGTCATCGATGAGATGGTGGGGGTGTGGATTCCCTTGCTGGTTGTCCCTGAGGGAGGAGGATGGTATGTGTTGGCGGCCTTTGTCCTATTTCGCTTTTTCGATATTGTGAAGCCGCTTGGCATACGTCGTATGGAGCGGTTTAAGGGAGGGCTCGGCATCATGATGGACGATATTCTGGCGGGTGTGTATAGTGCGCTATTGTTGGGGATTGCCCGTTTTTTACTAATTTGAGTCGAGGATGACACGGCGGTCAATCATACAGTTCTTCAAGGCGATGTTCACGGCGCAGGTGGCAAGCGTGTTCGATTTCTGCATTACGTTCCTGTTGGCCAACTTCTGCTCCCTCTATTATGTCTATGCGACTTTTTTAGGGTCCGTTTCGGGCGGTGTGGTGAATTGCTGTCTCAACTATCGATGGGTGTTCGATGTCACCTCTTCCAAAATTCATGTCGCCTTCAAATATTTTTTGGTATGGGCTGTCAGTTTGTGCCTTAACACATATGGCACCTTCTTTTTTACCGAAGTGATGAATCGCATGGCTTGGGTTGGCCGCATCAATGGCGTGTTGGCGCTCAATCTCTTCTTACTGCCCAAGATTGTCGTCTCTTTTTTGGTCGCCTTTTTTTGGAATTACCAAATGCAACGTAAATTTGTATATCGGAGCATTCCGTTCAACAAGCGGTTTATCTCCCATAAACGATAAGATACTGAACCATGAATTACCGTGATTATCTACAACAGCTTATCTATAAGATTATAAACCCTGTCGTAAAGGGATTTATAAAAGTGGGTATCACTCCCAATTTCATTACATCGACGGGATTGATTTTGAATATAGTCGCTGCCATTCTCTTTATTTACGCCGGCTATGCCGCATCGGAGCGTCTCTTTTTCTATGTGGGATTAGGGGGAGCCGTCGTACTTTTTGCCGGACTTTTCGATATGTTTGATGGCCGGGTGGCCCGTTTGGGAAACATGGTCTCCCGTTTCGGCGCATTCTATGATTCTGTCTGTGACCGATATAGCGAGTTGTTTACCCTCTTTGGCCTTGTCTTTTTTCTGTTTCTTCAAGGATATGTGGCATGGGCTATTGTCACTTTTGTCGCCCTTATCGGTTCGATTATGGTAAGTTATGTACGGGCTCGAGCCGAAGGGTTGGGATTAGCGTGTAAGGTGGGGCTTATGCAACGTCCCGAACGGATTGTGCTGACCTCTCTGGGGGCTCTTTGTTATGGCATTTTCGGACGATTTGCCTCTTCCTTTGACCCGATTCTGATACTTGTCGTTCCTCTTGCCCTTATTGCGGTGTTGGCGAATGTTACCGCTTTTGTCCGGGTGGCTCATTGTCGTCGTTTGTTGAAGAATAATAATTGACTCGTTTATGCGCTATGTCCCATCGACTCGGTTGGAGTGTTTCGTCGCACTTGTCTGCACGGTTCTCTTCCTGTTGTTGACCGGCCTTTTTGTCGGTTTGAGGACAGAACATTTCTTTCTGGTATTGGCTCTTGACTTGCTGTTTTTTGCCACCTCATATACCCGCAAACTGGTTGTGGCCTTGTTGCCCTTTGTCGTTTTTGTCGTTTCGTATGACTATATGCGGATATGGCCCAATTATCAGGTCAATCCCATCGATGTCGCCGGACTTTACGGGGCAGAAAAGTCCATATTCGGTGTTACTGTTGATGGGGTAAGAATGACGCTAAGTGAATTTTTCCACGGACATCATTGGGTAGTGCTTGATTTCCTAAGCGGAATTTTTTACCTCTGCTGGGTGCCGGTGCCGGTACTTTTCGGGTTGGCCTTGTTTATCAAGGGACGTCGGGAGTTGGCTCTGCGTTTCGCCCTTGTTTTCCTGTTGGTCAACCTTATCGGTTTTACCGGTTATTATATCCATCCGGCAGCTCCGCCGTGGTATGTGATGGAATACGGTTTCGACCCGGTGTTCGGCACCCCGGGGAATGTCGCCGGCTTGGGACGTTTTGACGATTTAGTGGGAAGTCCTATTTTCGCCTCCATGTACGGACGAAATTCCAATGTCTTCGCCGCTTTGCCCTCGTTGCATTCGGCATATATGCCTGTTGTCTTTACCTATGCGGTGATAGGTCGTTGCAAGAGGTGGTTCATCGGCCTTTCCGGACTCATTATGGTCGGGATATGGTTCACGGCCATTTATACGGGACATCATTACACGATAGATGTCCTTTTGGGAATTATCTGTGCTTTTGTAGGAATCTTGTTGTTTGAACAGGTTTTTCTACGCATACCGGCTTTCCGCCGGTTCTTGTCCCGTTACACGGCCTATATTTCCTGACTCCGAGGAAAAGAGACGATTCGGAGTTTATCCTATTTTTCCCGGATAATGATGTTGATGGGAGTTCCCGTGAAGTTCCATTTCTCCCGTATTTTATTTTCGAGGAAATGTTTATAGGGGTCTTTCACCCATTGGGGAAGGTTACAGAAGAAGATAAATGTGGGAACGGGTGTCTCCTTGAGTTGCGATACATATTTTATCTTTACATATTTCCCCTTGGTGGCAGGAGGCGGATAGTTCTCAATGGCTGTCAGCATCTCTTCGTTGAGACGGGCGGTGGGTACATGGAACTTCCGGTTTTTATACACTTCCAACGCCTGCTCGAGTACTTTGAAAATCCGTTGTTTGGTAAGCGCTGAAGCGAATACGATAGGGAAGTCGGTAAAGGGGGCAAGGCGGTCACGTATGGCATTTTCAAAGGTCTTGATGGCCGGAGTACTTTTGTCTTTGACAAGATCCCATTTGTTAATACATACGACAAGCCCTTTCTTGTTTTTCTGTATAAGCGAGAAGATATTCAAATCCTGACTTTCAATTCCCCGAGTGGCATCAATCATCAGAATACATACATCGGCATTCTCGATGGAGCGGATAGAGCGTATCACCGAGTAATATTCGATGTCCTCATTGACTTTCCCCTTTTTCCGGATACCTGCGGTATCGATAATGTAGAAGTCAAAGCCAAATTTGTTGTAACGGGTATTGATTGAGTCCCGCGTTGTGCCGGCAATGTCAGTAACGATGTAGCGGTCTTCACCGATGAAGGCGTTAATCAGGGAAGATTTTCCGCTGTTCGGCCGTCCTACCACAGCGAGGCGGGGTATATTTTCTCCTGTTTCCTCTTCCTTATCGTTGGAGGGAAAATGAGCGATGATGGCATCCAACAATTCCCCTGTGCCGGAACCGTTGATGGCCGATATGCAGATGGGATCGCCCAATCCGAACGCATAAAAATCGGCCGACCCGTATCGGGTGGCATTGTTTTCCACTTTGTTAGCCACTACCAAGGTGGGCTTCTTGCTCTGACGCAATATGGCGGCTACGCTGTCATCAAGGTCCGTCGTTCCGTGGATACTATCCACGACAAAAAGTATGACATCGGCCTCTTCGATAGCGATGGCGACCTGCTTGTTGATTTCCTCTTCAAAGATATCTTCGGAATTAACTACCCAGCCTCCCGTATCAATGATGGAGAATTCTCTGCCTCCCCAAAAGACTTTGCCATATTGACGGTCACGTGTTGTGCCGGCCTCTTCGTTGACAATGGCTTGTCGGCTTTGCGTGAGCCGGTTAAAGAGCGTCGATTTGCCCACGTTGGGGCGGCCTACAATGGCTACTAAATTTCCCATAATTCTTGCATATCTTGGAAAAGTCCGGATTGTCCGTTATTCACTTTCTTTGGCTAGACCTCTCCTCAGGTGACATATTGTATTCCGTATCCCCGTGTTAGCCGCTGCAAATATAGCGAAAATTTCGGAAGTCCTGTCTTGGCGGAATCCGATAGGAACTCTATCAGCATGAAAAATGGTTCTATGGAAGAGCGTGAACTTAGTCGAGTTTATAGCCGAAACTTCTCAGTTTTGCCTCTTGGTTGCGCCAGTCTTTTTCTACCTTGACAAAAAGTTCGAGATATACCTTCTTCCCGAAGAAAGCCTCTATGTCTTTACGGGCGGCAATCCCTACCTGTTTAAGCATTTTCCCGCCTTTCCCGATGATGATACCTTTTTGTGAATCCCGTTCGACATAGATGACGGCCATGATGTGTATCTGTTTGTCACTTTCCTTGAACTGTTCGACAACGACTTCACAGGCATATGGAATCTCTGTGTCATAGTCGAGCAGTATTTATTACCGGATAATTTAGGTAATGAAGAAGCGAGC
>JAJQIP010000134.1 GCA_021199145.1 Porphyromonadaceae bacterium
GTCACGCATGGCTCTTTCCCACCCGTTTTCTTACGGTGTGGCCGGATATCCCGAGAAGCATGACGAAGCGCCGAACCTCGAGACGGATCTGCGTTATCTCAAGGCCAAAGTGGAGGCGGGTGCATCGTATGTCGTTACACAAATGTTTTTCGACAATGCCAAATACTTCGCCTTTGTCGACCGTTGTCGGGCCGAGGGCATTACCGTGCCTATCGTTCCCGGATTAAAGCCGATTACGACCGCCAACCAGTTGACCGTCCTTCCCAAGGTATTCCATGTGGACCTGCCCGAGACGTTGGCGCACGAACTGATAAAATGCGACGATAAGGCGGCTCGTGAAGTCGGGGTGGAATGGTGCACGGAACAGGCGCGTGAACTGAAAAAACGGGGAGTGCCAAGCCTACATTTTTATTCTCTCAATGCCGTGGAGAGTGTCCGTCGTGTGGCACAGGCAATCTATTAGGCGGAAACCCCTTCTAAAAACAGACAAGAACAGGTGTTTTTCAGAGACATAATTGGTCAGGACGAAGTGAAAAGCCGGCTTATCCAGTCGGTGCGACAGGGCCGTATCGCCCATGCCCAACTCTTTGAAGGGGTCGACGGGGCCGGTGCGCTACCGCTTGCCCTCGCCTATGCCCGCTACATACAATGCACTCGTCGGACGGCCGATGATGCCTGCGGAGAATGTCCCTCCTGCCGACAAATCTCCCTGCTCATGCATCCCGATGTGCACTTCGTTTTTCCCATCAAGAAACAACGGACCGATTCCATTTGCGACGATTTCCTCTCCACATGGCGGGATTATCTGGGAAAGACGCCCTACCCGTCGGCCAGAAGTTGGCAGCAATTTTTGGCTGTAGGCAACAGCCAGCCTCTTATCTACGTATCCGAAGCTCGGGAAATCATCCGGAAGTTGAATCTGAAAAGTTACGAGTCTGAAAACAAGACTATGATTATCTGGCAAGACCATCTCATGAATTCCGAATGTGCCAATGCCATACTGAAAATGCTCGAAGAGCCTTATGAAAAGACCCTCTTCCTCCTGATAAGCGACAAGCCTGAAAACCTTCTGGAGACCATACGTTCACGGACGCAACGGATAAAAATACCCTTTCTCTCCACAGAGGCTATTGCCTCCGCCCTGCAACGGGGTCAAGGTCTGGATGCCCAGACAGCTCTTGCCGTGGCGCATACCGCCGGTGGAGATTATCTGAAAGCCCTCGAGACCGTGCAACTGGACGGTGAACGGCAAGACTTTTTCAAGCTGTTTGTCAGCCTTATGCGACAAGCCTACGCCCGCCAGGTAAAAGAACTTAAAAAGTGGAGCGAAGAGGTGGCCGCTTTAGGACGGGAGGGGGAAAAGCGCTTTATCGGCTACTGCCAGCAAATGGTTCGGGAGAGTTTCATCTACAACCAACATCGTCCCGAACTCTCTTATACTCATCCCGAAGAGGAACAGTTCCTCACCCGTTTTGCACCCTTCATCAATGCGGCCAATGTCGAAGAACTTGTCGAACTCTTCCGATTGGCCGAACGGGATATCGCCCAAAATGCCAACGGGAAGATACTCTTCTTTGATGTCGCCTTACAAGTGACCATTCTCATAGCCAAAGGGAGGCAACAGCTATGACCGTCTGCCACACCTGTAGGCAGCGAAAAATTATTGCCGATACAGAAGGACACTTTTCGCAAAATATGCTATCTTTGCAATCCTTGTCGCAAAAACAGTCTCTGCCGGACTCTTCGGAAGCTCCTGTTTTTGTGGCCGATAGCGGTGGCTATCAGGGGAAGAAGACATATTCTTTACACGCTCGGGGGTGACCGGTTTTGACAGCGGGTAGAAAGGGTATGTAAGCATGCAGAGCGTCGATGGCTTGCTCTATAATCTCAGACATCAGAAATTTAACTGGCGAAAATAACTACGCTCTCGCTGCCTAATTGAAGTACAGTAGATTAGCATTATTTCGGTAACAGTTACCGAAACGAGACATCACCCGGATGCTGTTGTTCCGAAGCGGTCCGAACAGGTGGTGCAAGAATATCGGAAATAGCGGAAGCCTCGCCCCGGGACGACTGCGAAATTTCAGGGGCTAAGATGCCGACAGAGATAGCTCCGGTCTGGTCTGCATCTGATGAGCAAAACGGAGATAAGCATGTAGAAAGCATATTGTTTCCTCGTTTGGACGAGAGTTCGAATCTCTCCACCTCCACAAGCCGAGAGTATTATACGCTCTGTTTTCACGGTAATCTGCAAGTTTTTACCTATCTTTGTGTCTGCTGAATATCGGTAATATGGTCGCAAATGCGGAAATAACTCAGATAAAACAACGTTTCGGCATCGTCGGGAACTGTACCGGACTATTGCGCGCCATAAGTCGTGCCCTGCAAATAGCCCCCACCGACCTGTCCGTGCTTATCACGGGCGAAAGCGGTACGGGTAAGGAGACGTTTCCCCAAATCATTCACGCCAACAGCGCCCGCAAACATGGCCGCTACATCGCCGTAAACTGCGGGGCCATACCCGAAGGTACCGTCGACTCCGAACTTTTCGGGCACGAGAAAGGCTCTTTTACAGGGGCCTTGGCCGACCGCAAAGGATACTTTGAAGAGGCGGACGGAGGAACCATCTTTTTGGACGAGATAGGCGAACTCCCCATGCCGACACAGGCTCGCCTCTTACGGGTATTGGAAAACGGAGAGTTCATCAAAGTCGGTTCGTCAAAGGTCCAGAAGACCAATGTCCGCATCATTGCCGCTACCAACGTGAATATGATAGAGGCCATTTCGGAAAACCGCTTCAGGGAAGACCTCTTCTATCGTCTCAGTACGGCGACCATCGAACTGCCGCCCCTTCTCAACCGTATGGACGACATCTTGTTGCTGTTCCGTAAATTCGCCGCCGATTTCGCCGAGAAATACCATATGCCGGCCATACAGCTCACCGGTGATGCGCAAAAGGTTCTGCTCACCTATCGTTGGCCGGGAAATATCCGGCAGTTGAAAAACGTGACGGAACAGATTTCCATTTTTGAGACCTCCCGGGAGATAAATGCCGATACTTTACAGACCTATCTCCCGGCCTACGATATGGAACGGTTGCCCATAGTGAACTCACCCGGCAAGTCCATACCCTTCGGGAACGAACAGGAACTGCTCTATCTTGTTTTCGAAATGAAAAAGGAGATTGACGAGTTGCGGGCCACCATCCACTCCATGGAACGGAGCGACAGCCGGTCTGTAACGACAACGGCATTGACCACCACGACACCCGTCATATTCAACAATCCGGAGGCTTTAGCCAATCGCAATGCCCCTGCCATATTGCACGATGTCGACAAGGAGGACGGGGAGATTGTACACGAAGAGAAGAATG
>JAJQIP010000012.1 GCA_021199145.1 Porphyromonadaceae bacterium
CCGTACAGATGCATCGTTCATTTATTTTACTTCCTGACACCCTCATGCGTATGCGATTACAAGATAATCGTGTAGGCTATTTTTATGATGACCAATCCCTCTATACCAGTTCGAAAGACAAAATCGAAAATTATACCTTCATACACCGCTGGCGACTCGAGCCCAAAGAAGAAGAGAGGGAACGTTATTTCTCCGGAGAACTTGTAGAGCCACAAAAGCCTATTGTATTTTATGTAGACAGTTCATTCCCTGATAAATGGAGAGAAGTGATAAAATTGGGCATCGAAGATTGGAATGCCGCCTTCGAAGCAGCAGGATTTAAAAACGCCATCCAAGCGAGAGATTACCCCAAAGACGACCCTGATTTCGACCCTGATGATATCCGCTACAGCTGTGTAAAATATGCAACGACAACAACTGCCAATGCAATGGGTCCTAGTTTTACTGATCCACGAAGTGGAGAAATTCTCACAGCCGATGTCATTTGGTACCACAACATCGTATCCCTTTTACACAACTGGAGATTTTGTCAAACAGCAGCCACTGATTCCAGCGTGAGAAAAACAGTATTCGATGATGAGACCATGTGCGAGTCAATGCGCTATGTCATCTCCCACGAAATAGGGCACACCTTAGGACTCATGCATAACATGGGGGCCAGCTATGCCTTCCCGGTCGATTCATTACGCAGCGCCACCTTTACACAGAAATACGGGACAACTCCCAGCATCATGGATTATGCCCGCAACAACTACATCGCCCAACCTGGAGACCTTGAACGTGGTGTGAAAATGACACCCCCTATTTTGGGCGTTTACGATATTTATGCCATTGCATGGGGTTACCGCCTTATTCCCGGGGCAAACAGTCCTGCAGAAGAAGAGGCAACACTCACCCGATGGATAGAAGAGAAAGCGAACGATCCGATGTATGAATTCGGAGCGCAACAGATTATGGGAACCATAGACCCAACTGACCAAACCGAAGATTTAGGAAACGACCACATGCGTGCCGGGGATTATGGCATTTCGAATCTGAAAATCATACTGGATAATCTTGAGGCATGGAGTGGCGAACAAGGAAAGCCGTACGAAAGCCTTGCCGATGTATACGATCAACTTATAAAACAATACACCCGTTACATAGGGCATGTCATGACATACATCGGAGGAGTGGTATATAAAGATGCCCGGCAAGGCAAGGAGAATATGTCACGCACCTATCTTGATAAAGATACCCAAAAAAGAGCTGTTGCATGGCTCTTACACCAAGCCCGCACATACAATCATTGGCTTACGCCTTCTTCCCTAATGCTGAAATTTGACCGGCCTCTCAACAGCAATGACAAGTTACGTCGCAGCATTGTGGCCAGCCTCCTTAACAGTTCCGCCTTGTACCGAATTGAAGAGGGCGGACTTGTAGACAAACAAAAAAACTATACCCTTGAAGGTTATCTCGACGATGTTATATCGGGAATATTCCAACTTTCATATCAAGGGAAAGCCCTTGACAGCAACGAACAAGAACTCCAATCGACCGCTCTTGACATTCTCATTAAATACAGTGGACTTTCAACCAACAGCACAAAAAAGACAACCGAGGCGGACAAATCGCTCGCTGATTATGCATCTGTCACACATTTAAGAGACAATTTGGAACTGCCTTGTAATGATGAGACTGCTTTCTTGCGTATCAACATGGGGCAACAAAGCATTTCCAATACACGCATCGCTCCTTTGACGTATGCATATCTAAAAAAAATAGAATCGCTCTACAAACAACAATGTACCCAAACAAACGATAAATCCACCCGAGATTTTTATGACTACCAACTTTTACAACTAAAAAAGTTGTTCGAGTCATCCACCCTTTGACCTCACACTATTATGAAGCCAATCATTTTATTCCTTTTATTGTTCTGTTTTCAAGGATTTACCGCCATCGGACAAGAAACCGGCACACGGATAATCTCCGGATATATTGTCGATTCATCGGGAAATCCCATCTCTGGAGCAACATTACGAGTCAAAAACACGACAACCGCCACTATCAGCAATAGCAGCGGTCAATTCTCCTTGTCGGTTCCGTTAGGAGAATCGACAATCGTCGCTTCTTTTTTAGGATATCGTACAGAGGAGATAAACACCTCCAATACAAACAATATCAAGATTACCCTTGAAGAAGATGCCGAGCAACTCGATGACATCGTCGTGATAGGGTATGGTACTCAAAAAAAATCGTCTTTGACCAGCTCGGTCGAAGTCGTACGAGGCGAAGATTTGAAACGGATGCCTGTCATGAACGTCGATGAAGCATTGGTCGGCCTCGTAGCCGGAGTTTCCGTTCAAAATTCGACAGGAGATCCCAGTTCCGGGAAAGAATCAGATATACGATTCCGGGGAATTAACGGCACCCCCCTTTTGGTCATTGACGGTGTGCCTCGATTTGGTGAAAACACTTCCGACGGAGAGTTGCGCCTGTCGGACCTCAACCCCGATGATATTGAAAGCATCTCCATGCTCAAAGATGCAGCTGCTGCAGCCGTGTACGGCTCCCGTGCCGCTAACGGTGTAATCCTTGTAAAGACCAAACGGGGAGATGACAGCCAAAAAGTCAAAATCAACTATCGGGGGCAGTTCAATATGCAACAAGCCACCTGTTTTCCCGATTTTCTTGATGCCGAAGAATTTGCCACCCTATATAATCGTGCCGTTGACGCCAGGGGGGATGACGTTTATGAAAAATATGACCTTGATGCCATAAAAAACAATCCCAATCTTTATGGGGATGAAAATATGCTTGACTATCTCGATAAATTTGGTTTTTCAACCCTGCACAGCTTATCGGTATCGGGAGGGAACAAATATGTAAAATATTATATTTCGGGAGGCTATACACATATAAAAGGGCTTTATTCAGGTGTCGGCCGTGGTCGTTTTAACTATTCGGCCAAACTAGATGCATATCTCACCAAACGGCTTTCGGTATCCCTTGATATTACCGGCAATCGGTCAAACAATAAAAACAGCAGTTACACAACCATTGACGCTGCGTACGATTACTCCCCTCTGCAAGTATTGCGCTTCACTACCGGAGAGCTCGCCAGCCTCAGCGCAAGCAACCCTTTGGTTAATATTGAAGGGTTAGGCGGATATACCCGCAACAAGACAAATTTCAATACCATATCGGCAACGCTCAACTACGAACTGCCTCTAAAAGGGATGTCCATCTATCTCAAAGCGACCATTGACAACAACAACGAAATTACCACCACATTTGACAGTCCTGTCACCCTTTATCTCTATGATAGTACAACAGGAGCAATTTCGGAAGACCCTTTGACTACCTATCCTACCGCCAAAATTACCCTATCGGAACGAAACCAATTTGTCGATAACAAACTTTTCGAAGGGGGAATCAACTACAATCGCACATTTAACGAAAAACACGACTTCGGAGCGATGCTCGTTGTCAACTATCAAGACTATCGCAACCGTTATATGACCGGGACCAATAACGACATGCCCGGGAAATATCCTGAAGTAATTGGCACTGCAACAGACAGCAAACTTGTAGGAGACGAATACTTCTACCAACGAGCCTCACTCATCGGCCGCTTTAATTACGGGTATAATAACCGCTATTTTGTAGAGACCAGTTTTCGTGTTGACGGCTCGACAAAATTACCTGTAGCACATCGTTGGGGATTTTTCCCGACAATATCAGCAGCATGGGTACTTTCAAACGAATCCTTTTTCAAGGGATGGTATCAACCTGTCATTTCAAATCTCAAATTCAGAGCTTCCACCGGCGTCTTGGGACGTGATGCCGTACTTACCGATTACGGAAACCTGATTAACTACATTAATACTACCAGTTCGGTATACCAAATAGGTGGAAATTTCAAACCTTGCATTATTACCGATCCAAACAGTTTTCCCAATCCTGATTTAAAATGGGAAAAGAGTCACGACTATAATATTGCCGCAGACGTGGGATTTTGGAAAAACCGTTTTGCCGTCACCTATGAATATTATTGGCGGTTCAAAACCGATATGCTCACATATGCGCCCACATACCTTTATCCTCCATCGGCCGGGACCGACGGGAATGTTCCTTACATAAACTTCGGAAAAGTGAAGGCATGGGGATATGATCTCACCATTACCCATAAGAACAGCATAGGCGCATTTAAATATGATATAGGCATTACCCTATCTAAATCGTCTGATGTCGTACTCGACTATGGAGATGAATCATCGGTTGTAGAACATCAACGGCGAAAAGGGCGTAGTAGCCAACTTTGGCTGGTCTATCTCTCTGACGGACTGTTCCAATCTTGGGAAGAAATAGAAAATTACCCCATAGACCAAGACGGGTCCGGCAATTCGACATTGGCTCCGGGAGACATAAAATATAAAGACGTGGATGGGGATAACGTTATTACTTCGAATGATAGGGTGTATGTAAAAAGCTCGGCCTATCCGGACTTTTCCATGAGTCTCAGCATCGGGCTCAGCTATAAAGGAATTTTTATGAATGCCATGCTACAAGGGGTAACCGGTTACAGTCAAAAGATAAATGAACTTTATACCCTTGAGAGTAGCAGTTTGCAGCGGTTCCAACGCTATCATCTGACCGATACATGGACGGAAGATAATCCCAATGCGACCTATCCACGCATTAAATTCGCAACCTCCAATGACAACAACCGAAAAGACTCTGATTTCTGGATACGGAATTGCAATTACATGAGGTTACGTTCTCTTACCATAGGATATGCCTTGCCGGCCAAAGCTCTCCAAAAGGCAAAAATCAGTTCGGCAAGCATCGCCTTACAGGGGAGCAACCTCTTCACCATCTCCTCCCTTGAAAAAGGTATTGATCCCGAATCATTACGAGGATATCCTATACAACGCACTTACGGTGTAACTCTTACTTTAGGTTTCTAACTTTATGCTTATGAAAAAAATTCTATATACCTCTCTCTTTGTAGGAATCTTGTTGAGTACAACAGGGTGTAACGACTTATTCAAGGAGATTCCTTATGACAAGTTATCGGAAAGCTCCATTTGGGGAGACGAACTTCAACTTGACGAATATGTATTGCCATGGTATCGGAACATGGACAATGGATTTTCCACCTATGTAACCACCATCATGAAAGGAATCGGACGAGAATATGAACCCTGGTATGGAGATCAACTCACTGTAAGCCGCTCCGCCTGGTATAACGCTGATTACGGCGATATTCTACGCAGCAGTCAACAAGAAATAACCACCCGCGGACGCACCAAATGGAGTACCTATTACACCCAATTGCGTTCCATTAACGTACTCCTGCAAAATGCTGACCAGATTACGGAAGGCAGCCATAAACAACGTGTATTGGGAGAAGCCCATTTTTTCAGAGCCTATTACTACTATCTGTTATTACGTATGTACGGAGGTCCATTACTTCTCACCGAGCCATACGACCCTCTTACCAATACGACACCCCTCACCCGTGCCTCATATGAAGAGACCGTTGATTTCATCGCTTCAGAAGCAAGTCTGGCTGCCTCACTGCTTGATGCAGAAATTTCCGATAGTGACGCCGGAAGAGCCTCAAAAGGAGCCGCCTATATGTTAAAAGCCAAAACCTATTTTTGGGCATCCGGCGTAAAATTCCAAAACCGTGAAGAGCCGTATCTCGGTTTCCCCGATGACCGTACAGACCTTATGTACACCCTTGCGGCAGAGGCATACGATTCACTCATGGCCCTTAACCAATATTCCCTCATCCAAATTTCAGAAACGACACAAGAAGGTATTGCAGAGGCTTACCATGAAATATTCCTTACAAAGAACAGCCAAGAATCGATATGGGAAGTACAACACAACGATGATGGCAATTTTGATACGGGATTCGGGCATAAACTTGATAGAGAAACCGCTCCACCGTCTTGCTACGGTACTTTTGCCGCTTATGTCCCTACACAAAACCATGTTGATGAATACCGTACGGTAAGCGGCCAACCCATTGAGACGGCGACCGATTATGATGCCTCGAATCCGTATAAAAACCGGGATTATCGCTTCTATGCCAATGTACTTTACGATAGCTGCTCTTTTAAAGGGAAAATTCTTGAAATACATTATACCTATGAAAAATACGGTAGCAGTTCCTATGAACGAGGGGCCGACCTTACCCCCTATGGCTCTTCGGAACAAGCAACATACACACGGACTGGTTATTATCTGAAAAAATTTACACGGGAATCCCAGCAAATCGATACAGACGAGGTTTATGCAAGCAGTCAAAATTGCATCATATGGCGATATGCTGAAGTATTGTTAGACTACGCTGAAATAGATTTCAAACAAGGGCGTATTGATGATGCAATGGAAAAACTCAACCAAATACGCCGTCGTGTACATATGCCAGAATATACCTCCATAACGTGGGATGACATCGTCAACGAGCGAAGGGTAGAATTGGCATTCGAAAAATCAACCTATTGGGACCTTATTCGTTGGGGAATCGCAGAAGAAAAAATGAGCGGGAGTACCAATCCTCTTTATGGTATAAACATATACAAATACAATGACGGTACACCGACTGTTTACCGCAAAAAAACGGTCAACGGTACTGATAATACCGTACGCTATTTCCGGGAAATGCAATACTACTGGCCAGTACCTTGGGATGAAATACGATGCCACGGTATTCCACAAAATCCGTCTTGGATAGAAATGTAATAATAACACAAATGATAACTTCTAAAACAATCTCTATGAAAAAAACAATTACACTTTCGCTGCTTTTTGCAGGAATCCTCACCACACCTATGTATGCACAAGGGAACCTTTTTACTCCTGCCGATTGTGACTCAAACGGATGGTTATGGTTCGATACACAAGAAAAAATCGACAAATATGTAGGAGATGCAACAAGTGACAAACTCATACTATCCATCCCTACTCTGTATCAAGAAGAAGTAGAGCCCGATGTGTTTGAATCTCTTTCCAATACTATATCTTCAACTGTAGTGGGTGTAGGTACTGACGGAAATTTTCCAGGTGTAGATTCAACCGGAACAGCGGTAGGGACTGACGCTAAAACAGGAGCTATTGTATTGGCCCCTGCCAACCCTTACACCTCTTTCAACGGAGGCAGTATACTTCTACACATGCCATCGTGTTATTCCCTCTCGGTATTTCTCTCGGCGGAAGTGGGTATTCGTCCCGCTTTAAAAGGAGGGCTGGGAGAACTTGAATTTGTTGACCTCGCCAATGTTAAAATATACATTTGGACCGCTTATCACAGTGCAGGACAATGTACCTGGGAAGTGCAGGACTTCGAGAACACGAGCAGTTTCAAACTTAACCAAGAAGAGGCTGTAACCGCCCAAATCCTCAACGGAAACACAAGCAAAGCAGAAATGTATGTTCACGGCATAAAAGCACAAGTATATGGAGAAGGAGCCGGAGTTATTTCTGTACAAAACAATGCTGATAATATTAATCTCGCCCAAACCGGACACTTCTTTTCACTCTCCCGCAAAGCAGATGTTAATGTCTATGACATTAGCGGCAAAAAAGTATTCTCGACTTATGACGAAGCATTTGACCTAAGTGGACTGAGCCATGGGCTATATTTTATACAAGTGATTGACAACAAGACAATCTCAACACAAAAAGTAATGATTCCATAGCCCTAAAACAGAGAAATTTGAAGGCCGTGAGTGATGGAAAGCCGACTCACGGCCTTTTCCTCTAAAAGTAATTCTTATGATTGCAAAAAAGCTACTTATATTCCTTTTCATCTTCCCTTTTCTCCCCCATACACTACATGCTATGGAAAAGAATAAAGGGGCGCTCAGCAATTTGGTGGTCTTTCTCCGTTTTTCGGATGAAAGCGATACAATTTTTGAAAAACCTATTTCTTATTACGAAACACTGTTCAATGACTCTACGACGGGCGCTTGTTCGGTATACAACTACTTTAAAACGGCCTCGTATAACCAACTTTTTTGGACAAGCGTTTTTTATCCTTTAGCTGACGCAGAAGGGAAAATCATCTCATACCAAGCACAAAACAGCCGCGGATATTATCAAAAATATTCAAGTATCAATCCCGATGGATATGTAGATGACGAACTAGGAATGAATAGGTTGTATAGAGAACAGGACCTTATTAAAGAATTATCGGACTATTTGGACACCATTGTTCCAGCAAGTGCCGTTATCGATGCAGACGACAATGGTGTTATCGATAACATCTGCATTATTGTCAGCGGTAAGTCTGCCATTGGAAGTTCTCATTTATTATGGCCGCACCGATCTCAACTCTATATCAAAAGCGGGTCTATACAAGGGAAGATAGTAAGTGAATATATCATGCTTTTCGATGATGCCAATGGATACAGTTCGGGAATAATACCGCAAGCTATAAACGCAGGTGTATTATGTCATGAGATGTCGCATACATTAGGCACATATGACCTCTACCACGGGAGTGTACGCAGCGACCTCAATCCCATTGGCGTATGGGATTTAATGTCGGACAATCTTTCCACTCCTCAAAGTATGAGTGCCTACACCAAATACAAATACTGCAAATGGATTGACGAAATTCCCACCATCTCCCAACCAGGCCTCTATACCCTTAATCCACTTAATGGAGAGAGCAAGGAAAACATCGCTTACAAAATCTCACCTATCGGGTCGGATCAATATTTTGTCGTTGAATACCGTAAAAAAGAAGGCTTTGATATTGGTCTACCTGAATCGGGATTGTTAATCTATCGCGTTGACTCCCGTTATAGTGGTAACAACGCCTACAACGGGACTACCAAGTTTGATGAACTTTATGTCTTCCGACCTGGAGGGACAACAACTTCTGACGGGGACATTGAATGTGCGGTTTTCTCTTCTGAAAGCGGCCGAACTGCATTTGGAGGAGACGCCGAAGAACAGCCTTTCTATACAAACGGAGATACAGCCTTTTTCGCTATAGGCAATGTTTCAACCTGCGGAGAGACTCTTACCTTTGAGTTGTTACCCGTCGCTTCCCGTATCTATTTACCCACAGATACCATCATCTTATCCGGAAATGAAAACAGCACGACAGCCATTACCGTAGAGGCGGATACAACCTGGCAAATCACTTCTGTTCCTGAATGGATTGACATATCACCCTTGCAAGGGAGCTCCGGAAAGACAACCCTTACCCTAACCACCTTGACTAAAAATGAAAGTGACACATCTCGCAGGGCTGATATTCTCTTGACTGCCATTGACGAAGCTGATGTTTCGGCCACACTCACCATTCTTCAAGCATCAGGCATGATATTATCCCCAACGAACTTACAGGCAACGCAAATAAACGGTAATGTAGAACTTTCGTGGTCAGCCCCAGTTTCAGGATTTACCGTCTTGAGTGAAGATTTTGAAAACAGTGCATCGGTCGACCTTTGGGAAATACGCCATGACTCCGAAAACCCGAAAACATGGATTCATGCAACTGCTGATAATTATACAGAAGTTTATGATGGCACTCAAGCCATGAAACTTGAAGCAGACTTTGACTATATGCATCAAGATGAATGGCTTATCTCTCCCGTTTTCTCACAAGGACAACTATTGGATTTCCATTCGAAATCGATAGCTCCGCAAAAAAACAATGCCCATAATTTTTATTATGTGCTTGTAAGCTCGGATAATGGAGGAACCTGGGATATTCTCTATGATTTAAAAACTGAAAGCACAGCTATCAATGTCTATGAAGAGATTACGCTTGACCTCAGTCCCTACCAATCGGATTCGATGCGCATTGCATTCCGTGGCTACGACGATGATAACGAAGGGTTATCTTATTGGTGGATAGTTGATGGCATATCGATATATCCGAGTGCCGACTCTTCGGCCATATTGGGATACAATATCTATCGTGACGGCATAAAAATAGCGACAACCGACAACTGCACTTTCACCGATGAAGATGTCCCTTCAGACGAAATGAGCTACCAAGTATCCGCCATCACACAATATGGTGAGACAGCCCTCTCTTCAGCTGTAACCATTTATATGAGTAGCAATATCACAGAGACAACAACAAATGCACCTGCTTACTACTATGACTGGGAAAACGGATTGTTGATAGTCCCTGACGCAAAATATGTAACCCTTATCCGTATAGACGGGCAAAGTATTGCGCCTATTGTCGCGACAAAGGGTTATATCGACATGAACGGCTATCCGAAAGGTTTCTATATTGCCCACATTGTTTCCACGGACAAAAGCTGTACTTTGAAATTCTTCAAATAAATACGTCATTATAGAAACAAGTTGCTTAGTCTTTGTAGTTTAGTCCAATTCATTTATTTTACACAAGAGTTCCTTCAATAAATTTTTGATTGAAGAAACTCTTGTGCCGATGCATGCTCCACGGAACAACTCACCCGAGTAAATAATCGAAGAAAAAGAGAATGTACTTTGCCTTTTTGACACATTTCCTTTTTTGATTTAATCTCGCATTTTCATTAATTTTCAAGGGCTATATGCAAAATCCAAGTCCGAAGTTTAGCTGATTTTTACATTTTTTCAATATCGATAGC
>JAJQIP010000206.1 GCA_021199145.1 Porphyromonadaceae bacterium
GAATTATCAAGTGGCCACTTTGAAAAAGTTGTTGCTCTATCCCCAACATGCAGGAGACATAGAGATTTCGTCAGGAAAATTCGATTTCTCGATATTGGTTGTCCGGCCCATTCCCGGTCCGTTCCGCATCATGAACAGTACCCAAGAGTTGGTCCGTTCGGTAGATACCCGTCCTGTGACGGTGAAGGTCAAACCGCTACCGACTCCCAAACCGGCCTCCTATATGAATGCCGTCGGGTCGAGTCTCAAGCTGACCTCCTCACTCAGCCGGGAGACCTTGTCGGTCAACGAGGCCGTAACCTATAAACTAACCCTCTCGGGTACGGCCAATCTGAAATATATGAAGAATCCCGAGTTGAATTTCCCGGTCGACTTTGATGTCTACGACCCGAAAGTCTCCACTAAGGCGGACAATACGGAGAGTGGGGTACGGGGAAGCCGGACCATTGAATATACGATTATTCCCCGCAGTGCGGGTAACTTCACCATCCCCTCTGTCGAATTCAGTTATTTCGACCTTTCCACCCATACCTACAAGACCCTCATGACTCCCGAATATCCTTTGACTGTGGAGCGGGGAACCGCTACCGACGGAACAGTCGCTATGGCCAATTTCTCCGACAAGGAGGCTGTGAAGCATCTCAATCAGGATATCCATTATATCAAGTCAGGCGATTTGCGGCAGAAGAGGACGGTAACCTTCTTCCACGGCACTTGGGGCTATCGGTTGTGCTATATAATCCCCCTGCTCTTGGTGATTGCCTTTGCATTGTTCAATTACAATCGGGTGCGGGAAAATGCCAATGCGGCTCGGCAAAAGACCAAGAAAGCCAATAAAGTGGCTATACGCCGCTTGAAGGTAGCCGGCAAATATCTGCAGGCACACAACAGCGAACCCTTCTATGAAGAGACGCTCAAAGCGGTATGGGGATATGTCAGTGACAAACTGCTTTTGCCCCTCTCGAAACTGACGCGCGACAATATTGCCGTGGAGTTGCAGAAGTACGGAGCCGATGAGGAGTTGATAAACAGGCTAATCCAGATAATCGATACCTGCGAGTTTGCCCGTTATGCCCCGTCGCAAAGCAACGAGGCGATGGACCAACTCTATGCGGAGACGCTGGATGTGATAGGAAAGATGGAAAATGTAAAACGGTAAATGCGGAAGATTATGAATTTTCGGAAAACAGCGATATTGACCCTTCTCTTCGGTTTGACGGCCTTTGTCTCCCGTGCCGATATGCGTCCCTTAATCACCCAGGCCAATGCAGCTTACCAACAAGGCGATTATCAGAAGGCGGTTGAGCTGTACGAACAGTCCGGAGGAGAAGATGGCACTTCGGCAGCCTACTATTATAACCTTGGGAACGCTTATTATAAATGCGGCCTCTATCCCAAGGCCATATTGAACTATGAGCGGGCCCTGTTGTATGACCCCAGTGATGAAGACGCACGTTTCAATCTGGAGATGGCGCAGGAGCGGATTTCGGACAAAATCGAACCGTTGGAACCCTTCTTCCTGACCCAGTGGGTAGCAGAGGTGCGGAATCTCTTCTCCTCGGATGTATGGGCGATAACGGCCGTTATCGCATTCATCATTTTCTTGGTGGGAGCAGTCATTTATGTCTTTGTCGGGAAAGTCTCTTTGCGCAAAGCCGGCTTCTTTGTCGGCCTGCTGGCCCTACTGGTTTCGATAGGGGCGAACCGCTTTGCCGCAGATCAGAAAAAACATTTCACCCATCGGGAGACCGCAATCATTTTTGCCCCGACCCTTACGGTCAAGAGTTCGCCATCAGAGAGCGGAACAGACCTCTTTGTATTGCATGAGGGGACTAAGGTCTATCTGCTTGACAAAGTGGGGCAGTGGAGTGAGATTCGTCTCGAAGACGGCAACCGAGGGTGGATACCCACCGATACGTTTGAGGTGATATAAGACTGTCAGTCCATTTCCCCCGTCATGTTCGAATCGTTGTTGGAACTGGACCGTTCGGTGCTGCTCTTCTTCAATCAAGCGCATACCTTGTATTGGGACCAGGTGATGTGGATCTATACCGGTCGGTTGGTGTGGATTCCCCTCTTTCTGTCAATGCTCTATGTCGCTTTCCGGTCTGGTGGGTGGCGGGAAGCTCTGTGGATGGTGGCTATGGCGGTGGTAGTCGTCGTGTTGTGCGACCAAGTCTCCTCTTCGATATTCAAACCCCTTGTCGCCCGATATCGTCCCACGCGTGACCCTGACTTCAGCTGTTATGTGACGTTGGTCCACGACTATCGGGGCGGGTTGTACGGCTTCTTTTCGAGCCATGCCTCCAATGCGGCGGGAATCGTGATGTTTACGGTCCTTCTTTTCCGGAATCGCTTCTATACTGTAGCTTCCGTGGTGTGGGCTCTTCTTACCTGCTATTCCCGGCTCTATTTGGGAGTCCATTATCCCGGAGATATATTGGCGGGGCTGCTGTGGGGGAGTCTAGTCGGCTATGGCGGATACCTCTTGTATTGTTCGGTGCGGCCCGCTCTTTTTGGACGTAGAGTTTCGCCTTATGCCGGTTGCAGGGAGGTGCGGATTATAAATATTGTCCTGTGTGCCACGTTCCTCTTCATTTTGGCGACGGCATCGCTTTGGAATTTTTCCCTTCATTAGTAAAAAAACAAGGGCTTAGCGATTGCCGCCAAGCCCTTGTTGCATTCATTTATAGGGAGTAGGACCAATTCCCGGATTACAGTATCACTTCCCCAAGATTCTTTTTAGGGTTAATCCCGATCTTCAAAAAATCTTTCGTTCTCTTCCGCAACGTTTATTGTGCCCTTGTTAACACGACCGTAGAAAGAGAGCCTTCTTTTATCTACTTTGTCCATCATTTCACAGGCATCTTGCGGAGTCTCTTCAAAATTGAGCACATTGGTTATCGAGATAGTTGCAGCTACTTTTTCTACATCTTGGTTGGAGCCGATGTAGGCAAATATCCAACCTTCACTCTTCAGTTCGTCCACCAAGGCTTTGATAGCTTTGCCACTGTACTCATTCGAAGAGTTTTCTTCCCCGTCCGTCACGATAGTCACAAGCACTTTGTCATCTGCCGCTACCTTGGGGCGAAGGGCATTGAGCGATTTGCCCATTGCATCGTACAAAGGGGTACCGCAGTCAGGCCTGTACTGATTATCGGTAATTTCCCGGATTTCCGCTATAGGAACGCACTCAAAGATGGTTTTGACCGCAGCACTATTGAAAGTCACTAAGGATACAAAATGTTGTTGCTCATCGTACTTTTTCTGTGCCGCACGGATAGTTTGCACCGTTTCGTTTACTCCGTTGATAGCTTCCCGTTTAATGATTTGCATGGAGCCACTTTCATCG
>JAJQIP010000040.1 GCA_021199145.1 Porphyromonadaceae bacterium
CAACTTTTTATAGAATAAATCCTCGTATAATTTTTATCTTTGGCAGAAATGAAATTCAACTATATATGAAGAAGAAGACAATTTTGGAATTGCAGCGAATCTCTCCTCAAGAGTTTAGAGAGGCAATTAAAACACCTTTGGTGGTGGTACTTGATAATGTACGCAGTCTGAATAATGTAGGCTCTATCTTCCGTACCAGTGATGCGTTCAGAATATCAGCTATATATCTTTGCGGTATTACATCTACTCCTCCTCATCCAGATATTCATAAAACAGCTTTGGGAGCGGAAGATAGTGTACAGTGGTATTACAATAAGGAGACAGTTGATGTTATAAATCAACTTCACAAAGAAAATTATATAGTTTATGCTATAGAGCAGGTGGAAAATAGTATCTCTTTGGAAAATTTGAATATAGACAGACAACAAAAATATGCCGTCATTTTTGGAAATGAGGTAAAGGGGGTGCAGCAGGAGGCGATAGACCGATGTGACGCTTGTATAGAGATACCTCAATATGGAACGAAGCACTCTTTGAATATAGCTGTAGCTGCCGGAATGGTGTTATGGGATTTTTTCAAACAGCTATTTTAATATAGGGTTCTATAAGAAGACGGTTAAAGTTGGCCGTTTTCAACTAAGATGACAATTTCTTCAAGCATTTTGTCTTTTCCTTCCGGTTCCCATTCTTTTCGTAAACTGACTCCGAACATGGCTCCGAAAGTTTGCCAAAAAGAGGCTCTGAATCCTCCTAAAAAGGCTTTTATCAAATGATAAGACGATTGGTTGCATTCCCGGTCAATGAGGCGTATCAGTAATTTAGCTTGTTCGTAGGTGAAATCTTTTAGTATAGGTTTATACTCCTCGAACAACTCTTTTTCCATACGTTTGAGGTGTTTGCTCCGTTGGTCTTCAGGGAGAGTCTGTATATATTCATAGGTCTCTATCAAGGCTTGATGTACCAGCTTGGCATAGGGTAACACTTTTTTTACGTTCCGCACATTCCTCCAATAGTATTCTTTCTCTTTCTGATTTTTGAACGTTCGTTTGGGAAAACAGTAGACGGGTTTCGTAATCACCAATATGGCGGTGTCTCCTTTTTCGGTCACAATATGGGTAATCCGTTGATAATAACGGGACGATTGGGCATATATGGCAGAACTATATAGGCCGATAAGAAGAAACAATATATAAAGTAGACCCGTCTTTTTCATTTTTGCAAAAGTAGTGTAAAGTAGGGCATTGCTTACGAATAGCGATGTGAAAATTTCTATTTTTCTACACTTTAAATGTTGATAATATATAAATAATCGGTTGGTAATTTTTCAAATAGTGTATATATTTATCTGTTTTTCAGTAAAATAATAAGATAATATAGAGTTATGAACAATTCGTTTTAAAATGTAAATAACTATACGAGAATTTTCTTTACAGAGAAATATAAATACATAAGGTTTTCTTCGAAAATCGTATATTTGCGAGGATATAAAAAAAAGGAGAATGGCAACAATTTTGTACAAGGACATAGTTTTTGGTCCGGTTCATAGTCGGCGGTTGGGAATTTCGTTGGGGGTGAATTTATTACCTGTTGATGGTAAGATATGCTCTTTCGATTGTCTGTATTGCGAATGTGGATACAATGCCGGACGGCGTTCCAACAGAGGTTTCCCTTCATGTGAAGAGGTCCGTTTAGCCCTGCAAAAACGGCTTTCCGATATGCGTGACCGTGGGGATAAATTAGATGTCATTACTTTTGCCGGCAATGGTGAACCTACGTTGCATCCTGAATTTGCCCAAGTGATTGAAGATACAAGGAGTCTGCGTAATCTCTATTATCCGACAGCCAAAGTAAGTGTGCTTTCTAACGCCACCTGTATACACCGTCCCAATGTCTTTGCCGCTTTGCACAAGGTGGACAATAATATTCTCAAATTGGATGCTGGTTTGGATGTCACGGTGCGACGTATAAACCGACCGGTTTCCCCCTCTTTTTCCGTGGCTACTTTGGTGGAAGAGTTATGTCGTTTCCAAGGGAATCTTATCATACAGTCGCTTTTCCTGCAGGGTGAACATGAGGGTTGTCTGTTGGACAATACGACCGAGGAGGAACTGTTACCGTGGATGGCAGCTATCCGTCGCATTGCCCCGAAAGAGGTGATGATTTATACCATTGACCGGGAAACTCCCGAAAAATCCCTGAAAAAGATTTCTCCCGAAAAATTGGACGAAATTGCCCGTCGTGTAGAGGCAATGGGGATAAAAACACAGGTGGCGTATTGACCTGTAGGGAAAATCATGCACCGGTCACCTTTATCTGACTGCGACTATTGGCGAGACGGCATACCTGTATCTGGACGGGAATCCGTTCGGTCATCTCGGCTACATGGGAAATAACGCCGATTTTACGGCCCTGTATTTGTAAATGGCCCAAGGCATCCATGGCCAGAGTGAGGGTTTCGGTATCGAGCGATCCGAATCCTTCATCAATAAAAAGAGACTCTATATTCATGCGGTAGGAAGAGAGGGAGGAGAGTCCTAAAGCCAAAGCCAGGGAAATGAGGAAGGTTTCCCCTCCCGAAAGAGTATGGACGCTGCGTATCTCTCCCAACATGTCATTGTCACATACTTGTAAGGCCAGTCGGTCAGCCACTCGTTGCAAGGTATAGCGGGGCGAAAGGTCTTTTAGGTGCAAATTTGCATAAATCAGCAACCGGTCAAGGGTATATCCTTGGGCAATTCGGCGGAATTTGAATCCGTCCGCCGAACCGAACAGTTCATTCAGGGAAGCCCAGTTCTCTTTTTCTTGGAAGAGTTTCTCTTGTTGGATTTTTAGTTGTTGAATCTCTTCTTGATGGCGGATGTCCTCAGCGAGACGGGCGTTGATTTCTGCGATGCGGTTCTGGTCCGCTTTCTGTTGTTCCCTTAAGGTTTCGGATTGTTGTTGGAGCTCCTCCGGTTGGAGCGTGTCACTCTTCTCCTCTTTAGCTTCGTGTCGTCGCACATTTTCTATCCGCTCTTGGTAGGAGTTTTCAGTTGTCGTGACCTGTTTTTGCAGTTGGTTCAACCGCTCCTTTTCTTCAGTTATCCAAGTCGGGGTATAGGCCAATAGCTCTGCCAATCGTTGTCCGGTCAGGGTCGGATGGGTCAATAGCCAGTCATTAATCTCCCTTTCCTTTTCTTCATCTTTTTGTTGGAGGGAAGAAAGTTGTTGTTGCAGTTGCTTCCCTTTTCCGAGATTTTGTGTGTGCCGACGGCTCTCTTCGGCCCACTCTTTCTCTTTCTGGACTTTTGCCGCTTCAGCTATCTTCTCTTGGTGTTCTTGTCTTTCTTGGATTTCGTTTAGGGAGCGCCCCCCCAATACCTGAGAACGTTCCCGTACGAGGCGGTCTTGTTTCTCCTGTTCGACCTGTAGTTCTGCGGCACTCCTATTTTTAGCCTCCTCATATTGGTCCAGTTTCTTCTCTAGGTTAGGAAGCCCTTGACGAAGAGTCTGAATCTCAGTCTCCAGACGAAGGAGTTCCTCTTTTTTCTGATTCCAGGTTGCTGCAAAATGTTGGATGCGTTCACCCAACCGATTCTCCCTTTTCCATTGGGGAAGGAAAGTACCCAAAAGGCTGTTCAGGTTTTGCTCCATATCTTCCACCTGTCGGGTAATGGAGGGAATAAGGGTTTGGGAGCCCCCTTTCATCTGATTTATTTTCTCTACTTGTTGTTTGGCCTCTTGCAACCGGTCGGCATTCTCCTTTTTTTGTCGTTCTAACTCTTCGTATTGCAGGGCCTCTACCTTCTCGGCCGTGTAAAAATGGTGAGTGCTACCGCAAACCGGGCAGGGTTCTCCTTCTACCAGTGTGGCCCGCAAGAGGTAGACTTCCGATGGCCGTGCAGTTTCCAGACGTTGTTCTTCACGTTGCAATATCGATACTTCGTTCTCGGCTTGGGAAAGCTCTTGGCACAACTGTTGGTACAGTTGTTGTTGCTTTTGTAGTTCATCCCGCTGTTGTTCCCAAGAGAAAAAATCTTTTTGAATGACTTCGGCTTTAGTAACAATAGGTTCATATTCCTTTTGCCGCTGGATCCATTGGGATAGGAGTTCGACATTTTTCCCCTTTTCCGCAAGAGATTCGTCTATTTTTTTCTTTTGTACCTGCTCCTCTGCCCAGATCCGCTCATTCTCGGTATATAATTTTTGGATACGGGAAAGGCTTTCCCGTATCACTGCCAATTGTGTGTCAAGTTCCTGTGCCCGTGTCCGTTCTTCCGCACTATCTTCCCATTGCTGCTTCAACCGTTGCAACTGTTGTTCCGCCTCGTTTTTTTCTCTCTCTTGTCGGGCTAATTCCTCTTCTTGGCGACACCTCTCTTTTTCGCACACCGCCAGTTGTTCCGTTACCTTTTTTTTATCGGCCAAAACGCCTTGCCATTCGTTGTAGGGGTCCCGGATTTCCTGTGCCAAATCATATTGTGTGATATTTTCTCGTCGGGCTTTGGCGTTCTCCCACTGTTGAAGAGCCGTCTGCCGATTGTTTTCCGCCTCTTTCAATAGGTTTTTGAGATTATGGTATTCACCAATCCATTGAAGTTGCAGCATGAGTTTTTTAAGAAGTGGCTCGATGGTTTGGAGGCTCTGTTGCCGAGAATCCCGCTCTTTCAAAAGGGCGGCAGACTCTTCGGCAGTTAGCAACGGGATGTGCTTTATTCTTTCCAAGAGTGCATCGTATTGTTCTTTCAATTCTTTGTGACGAGTGTAGATGGTTTTGGAGATTTGCGAGTAAATCTCACTTCCGGTCAGCTTTTCAAGCAGGTCAGCCTTCTCCTCTTCGGGGGCTTTGAGGAAGGCCGCAAAATCCCCCTGCGCCAAGAGGACCGCTCGGGTGAACTGTTCGAAAGAGAGGCCGAGCAGTTGGGTAATTCGTTGTAGAAGGTCGCTCTTTCCTCCTTGCTCCTCTTGTCCCGTATGGAGGTTATATAGACGTATCTCCGACGATTGTAACGAACCTTCGCTTCGGTTATGGGCCCGCCGCACCGACCAGCGGGAACGGTAACTCTCTCCATTGACCGCCAAAAAATCAGCCTCTGCATATCCTTCGCTTTTCCCCCGACGCAACAGCGAACGGCAATCGTTTTGTGAGAGAGTTTTGTCGAGGACATCGGGTAGCAGTACTCCGTTTTCTCTGGCTCGGTTCATGCGGGGAGTCTTATCGAAAAGAGCCAGGCAGAGTACATCGAGCAGAGTCGATTTCCCCGCCCCCGTAGGACCTGTAATGGCAAACAGCCCGGCCGAGAGGAGAGGTTCGCTCTGGAAATCCACGGCAAATTCTCCCTCAAACGATGCGATATTTTTCCCTCGGATAGCCAATATCTTCATGGTTGTGCCTCCCGTATAGCTTGTTGCAACAATAGGAACAGTTCATCGGGCATCTTTTCGTGCCACCGTTTTTTATAGTAGTTCTGTGCGATTTTCAAAGGCGAAATTTCTTCTTCCTCTTTTCCGGAAATTTCGGGATTCCTTCGTTCTTCCGGACTCTCCGAAACTAACCGAGTCAACCGCACGGCCTTTCCCTGTAGGGCGGTTTCGATGCGTTGCCGCAAGGAGGGTTCAGGACGGAAGAGGCGGACCCGTATTTCCAGATAGGGTGAGAGATGGTCGGGCAGGCCGTCGGGCAGTTGTCCGATAACTTCAAAGACAGTTCCCGTATCTCCTTGGATGGACAAAAGGGGTACGGGCGGAGTAAAGGGCAGGAACTCGATTTTTCTTTCCGTCCCCTCTAAAGTGAGACATACCACTCCGTGGCGGTTGTTCTTTTCGACAAACGACATGGGAAGGGGTGCTCCGGCATACCGCACATTTTCCCGTCGGGAGACCTGTTGTGCACGGTGCAGATGACCTAAGGCCACATAGGCGATATCTGGTCTGAAAACAGAGGGGGGAACACATTCCAGTCCTCCGATGATAGTCCGTTCCGCTTGGTCATTTTCTGAAATTTCCGCTCCCGTGGCCTGCAAATGGCCCATGACAATCACCGGTTTGTCAGTTGGGAAAAGGCGTTGATACAACGCTTCATAGAGTGCTCCTACTCCTTGGGCATAGGTTTCGGCTGGGGGATAGTCGCCTTGTCGCAGATAGGGGACGGCTAGGCAATAGGCCTCCGGATTTTCTCCGTTTCCCAAAGGAATAATCAGCCGTGCGAAATCTATCTCTCCCGACACTTTCCGGCGGACGGTTCCCCGCACCGTCACGTGCAGCTCTTCCAATAGGGGATTGGGGGCTTCAAGTCGGGCGGCCGAGTCGTGGTTACCGGCAATGACAACTACCTGCAAGTGGGGATTTTCCTCGGTAATCCGTCGGATAAAGCGGTAGAAAAGCTGTTGAGCCGCTGCTGATGGGTTGGGGGTGTCAAATACATCCCCGGAGAGGAGAAGCACATCGGCCGACACCTGTCGGATTTGTCCGCATAACCAATCTAGAAAAATTTCATGCTCTTCCCGACGGTCATACGAAAAGAAAGTCTGCCCCAAATGCCAATCAGCGGTATGAATAATTTTCATGGAGAGGATATAACTAAACATACAAATATAGGAAATTCGGAAGAGAATCCCAAGGGGAAATGAGGAGATGAGTCGGGTGATACACCTGCTTGTCTCAAAATTTTTGGCGAAACATTAGGCAAATTCAAAAAAAGCGCCTACATTTGCCCCCACCAAAAATAGGGTGCCATAGCTCAGATGGTAGAGCAAAGGACTGAAAATCCTTGTGTCCCCGGTTCGATTCCTGGTGGCACCACATGATAATCAGGGAGTTATTTTATATAACTCCCTGATTATTTTTATTATCTATATCCCTTCAAGTCGATGGAAATTTCATTGGAAAGTAATGCGGCCGATGTCCTGCAGTCGCATTTGTCCATTGGGAGATTGGATGTCCTGAAGGGTGACGTTCTCGATGGGGCTTTCGGGCAATCCGATGGCTTTCATCAGCACAGAGCAACTATCTACGACGATTCCCTTGAACGAGATATCTCGGAAGGAGGGGGTGAGTTTGCCGACTGGACGGGCGGGGAAGCGTTCCGCCCAGTCCCCTACAAACCGAGCGGAGCCAAGCATGTCAATCGAGACGACGGTTTTGCAGGAGCGAATATGAATCTGTTCGAAATAGAGATTTTCCCCGCCTCCGCCTCGTGGACGGCGGGTTTTGATTAAAAAAGCCGTTTGAGGATTCTCCATCATGCAGTCGTAGGCATAGACATTGCGTATCTTGCCAGCTGTTTCGCTGCCGATAGCTACACCGCCTACACTCCGTTTCAGGGTACAGTGGCGGATGACCACATTTTCGGTAGGCCGGTTCCGGTCAGTCCCGTCGTTGCCCCGTCCTGCTTTCAAGGCGATGCAGTCGTCCCCGCAATCCAAGTCGACGTATTCGATGAGGGCGTTGACGGACGAGTCGATGTCGATACCGTCGGTACGTCCATGGCCATAGCTCTTCACGCAGATATTCCGGATGATGATGTTTTTGCAATAGGTGGGGGCGATGTTCCAAAAAACGGATTGTTCAAAGGAAACACCCTCTACCAGTATATTCTTGCAATCGACCGGGCCGAAGAAGACGGGCAGGAATATCTTCGTCTGGTCAGCTCCGTCAAATACCCGTTGCTCGAGGGGTACTCCTTCCAATGTCTCCTCCACGCCCCCTTCCTGGCGCAGATAGAGTTCGCAACCGGTGTCGGGCGATACCAATTTCCCGGAACCGGTCAAAGCGATGTTCTCCGCTTCGCAGGCGTAAATCATGGCCCCCAAGGAGAGGATATCCACCCCTTCATTGCGGGTACGCACCACTGGCAGATAGTCTTTGATTTCCCCCGAAAAGTGGAGTTCCGCCCCCTCTTCCAAACGGAGATTGATATTGCTGCGCAAGATGAGGCGGCCCGTCAGCCATTCACCTTGGGGTATGACCACCGTTCCTCCTCCTTTGGCGGCCAATTTGTCAATGGCTTTCTGGATGGCTTGGGTACAAAGTACGGAGGGTTTGGCCCCTGTTGAGGTGATGGAGAGAGTCCGTCCCGGAAAAGAGGGGCGTTCCAATACAGGCATTTCAAAAGGGGCTTGAATAGGTTCTATATCAACCGGCACTTGACCGACAGCCGTCATCACACCAAAACACCCCGTCCAAAAGAGAACGGTCAAAAGGGGAAGTTTCATCTTTGTAGAGAATTATAAGGATAAAAATAGGGAATTTTCTGCACATGAAAAAATAGAGTCATATTTTGATTTGTCCAATCAATCTACTACCTTTGTCTCCGCAATGTCAATCGGGGTGTAGCACAGTTGGCAGCGCGCCACGTTCGGGACGTGGAGGTCGGAAGTTCGAGTCTTCTCACCCCGACAGCATACCGTTCAATCGACTTTTGAAAAGGAGAGAGGGCGGTATTTTTATCTTTGTAGGAAAGAATTTTTGCAAAATTCATGAGACCCAAAGAACCATGAAACACTTTTTCCCTATTTTCTGTCTACTCCTCTTTCCTATGATGGGTCGGGCACAAGAACTGACCGCCTGGGGTGACCAAGGTAATGGTACCTATGTCAATCCCATTTTAAATGCCGACTATTCCGATCCGGATGTCATTCGAGTCGGGGAGAAATATTACATGGTCTGTTCCGATTTCCACTATATCGGGATGCCTGTTTTAGAGTCGGACGATATGGTCAATTGGACGATTATCAGTCAGGTATACGACCGTTTCGATTATCCGGGATGGGATACCAACAGCCGTTTTGCGGGCGGTTCCTGGGCTCCGACTCTCCGCTATCACGACGGGAAGTTCTGGATTTTTTTCTGCACACCTCACGAAGGGCTGTTTATGAGTACCGCTACCGACCCGCATGGGCCGTGGGCTCCCTTGCATTGTCTGAAAAGAGTGGAAAAGTGGGAAGATCCTTGTCCTTTTTGGGATGAGGACGGAACGGCCTATCTAGGTCGGAGCCAACATGGGGCTGGACCGATTATCCTCCATAAAATGAGTCCCGATGGCCGGACGTTGCTGGACGACGGGGTGACTATATATACCGGTCCTGTGGCCGAAGGGACTAAGCTCTATAAGCGGGAGGGATATTACTATCTGTGCATTCCCGAAGGTGGTGTGGGAGAAGGGTGGCAGACGGTTCTTCGTTCCCGTTCGATTTACGGCCCGTATGAGAAACGGGTGGTCTTGGCACAGGGGTCAACCTCCATCAACGGTCCGCATCAAGGAGCTTTGGTCGACACCCCCGAAGGGGAATGGTGGTTTTTCCATTTCCAGTTCGTGGAGCCTATAGGCCGTGTGGTGCATCTACAGCCTGTTCGTTGGGCGGAGGGTTGGCCGATTATCGGGGTGGATATTGACCGGAACGGCATCGGGGAGCCGGTGCGGGTGTGGACAAAGCCGCATATCGCTGCAGGAGAGTCGTTAATCACCTTGCCGCAGACCGATGACGATTTCTCGGCACCTACGCTGGGGCTGCAATGGCAATACAACCACAATCCCTATCCCGAAAATGTCTCTCTTACCGCCCGTCCGGGTTGGTTGCGTCTTATCGCTTTGTCGGCCGACAGTTTGAAGGCATCCCACAATATGTTATCGCAAAAGGTGATGGGCTATCACTCCGAAGCCACTACTTGTCTCGATTTTTCCCGATTGGCCGAAGGACAACGGGCCGGATTGCTCTGTGCAGGGAATCTCTTCAACGGCATTGGAGTGATGCGGGAGGAGGGACGTATCCTCTTGTATCTCGAGAAGGACGGGCAGACAGAGATAATTTCCCCTGTGAAGGGCAAATGTATCTACCTGCGGGCCGTGATAGATTATCCTGCCAACCGTCACACACTCTTCTATAGTCTCGATGGGAAGAAGTATGTCGAGGCGGGAGAACCTTATGCCTTGCGGTTTGGTTCGTGGAAGGGGACACGTGTAGGACTATTTTCCTACAATGTGTCGGGAGAAGGAGGAATCGCTGATTTCGATTTTTTCACCTATCGTACCGATGGGCCCCAGTGCCGACCGTAAACCAAATTTAGAGATACTTTTCAGAGAGTTTTAATGCCAACTTTATAATATTCTCAACTTTAAATCTCTTTCTGCATCTTTTTTTATTGTTCTTTTCCCCAACATTCTGCTTTCCTCGAGAGAAGTAAGATTCCCATGGAGACCTTGGATGGATTCTCTTACTTACCTCTTTTCCCTTATTCCCCTAATCTCTTGTAATCCGTCTTTTCAGAAAGGCGGGTGTATTTTCCCTATTATCCTTTTGCAATCCAACTGCTGACCCTCCTTCAATGACTTTTGATTCCCTACAGGAAAAGGAAAACACGGTAAAAAATTAAAGAAAATCGCAGGAAAAAGCGGGGAGAACGGAAATAAAAATGCGCTTTTTGGAGTCGATGAGAAAATGTCTTTCTCCCCGTAAGAGAAGTATTTACGGGGACAAAGGTAAGCAAATTCTTGATATTAACTTCAAAAAAGTTGCTGAAAAAAATTTTTTTCTTTTTTGTCACCTCTTTTTTACAAAAAGAG
>JAJQIP010000135.1:0-5648 GCA_021199145.1 Porphyromonadaceae bacterium
GTTCCACCCGTATGATTGGTTCGCCTCCCGGCTATGTCGGTTACGAGGAGGGAGGTCAGCTCACCGAAGCCATCCGACGGAAGCCCTATTCGGTCGTCCTCTTTGACGAAATCGAGAAGGCGCATCCCGACATATTCAATATCCTGCTGCAGGTATTGGATGACGGGCGGTTGACCGACAACAAAGGGCGGTTGGTCAACTTCAAGAACACCATCATCATCATGACCTCCAATATGGGGTCGCAGTTGATTCGTGAAAATCTGGGACACCTCACGGAGAGCAATCGGGAAGAGTTGCTCGAAAAGACGAAGCGGCAAGTCCTCGATCTGTTGAAACAGACCATCCGTCCGGAGTTCCTCAACCGTATCGACGAGACGATTATGTTCACCCCGTTGAAAGAGGAGCAGATTAAGGCCATCGTCTCCATGCAGTTGGAGCGTGTCGGTCAGTTGTTGGCCTCTAATGACGTGAAGCTCGAAGTGACCCCTGCGGCCCTCGACTTTATCGCCGAGCAGGGGTATGACCCCGAATTCGGTGCCCGACCCGTAAAACGGGTTATCCACCGCTATGTACTGAACCAGTTGTCGAAAGATTTGCTGGCGCAGAAGGTTGACAAGAGCAAACCCATTCAGATTGATGCCGATTCGGGCGGACTGATTTTCCGCAACTGATTTTCATCGAGTGTGTACAGGACGACAAGTCCTGTACACACTTTTTTATAGAAAATTTTCAGTTCTACCCAGGCTTTCTCGCTATCTTTGCAGCGGATGGATACCGGTCAGATAAAAAAAAGAGAGTTCGCCTTGAAGGGCCATGCCTGTGCCCTGGCCGCCAATATCATTTGGGGGTTGAACGCTCCTATCGGGAAAGAGGCGTTGGAAGTCGTTTCAGCCACAGCCATGACCGCTTACCGGATGTTGGGAGCCTGTCTCGCCTTTTGGCTGTTATCCCTATTCCTTCCCCGTGACCTCGTGACCCGGCGGGACAAGATATTGCTCATTTTCGCCGCCCTGTTCGGAATCGTCTTCAATCAAGGGACCTTCATATACGGCTTGTCGCAGACATCCCCTATCGATGCCTCCATCATCACCTCCACCACTCCCATTTTCACCATGATTCTGGCCGCCGTCTTTCTGCGGGAACCCGTTACGTGGAAGAAGGTTATCGGCATTGCGTTGGGAATTTGCGGTGCGCTCATCCTTATCTTCGGGAGCAATGTCTCCTCCGATGGAGGAAGTGTTCGGGGCGATTTGCTCTGTCTCTCGGCACAAATCAGTTTCTGCATCTACCTGACCCTGTTCAAGGACCTTATCTCACGGTATTCCCCGGTGACTGTCAGCAAATGGCTCTTCCTTTACGGTGCCATCATGTTCCTGCCCTTTTCCTCTGGCGAGGTGCTTTCGGTCGAGTCTCACCACATCCCCTTCTCGGTGTGGTGGCGGGTTCTCTTTGTGGTGTTCGGGGCGACTTTCCTGTCGTACCTCTTCATGACGACCGGTCAGCATCTGTTGCGTCCCACCCTTGTCAGCATGTACAACTATGCCCAACCCATTGTAGCGACCTTGGTGTCGGTAACTTTGGGACTGAGTGTCTTCGGCTTCTCGGCCGGAGTGGCCATCCTCTTGATTTTCACGGGAGTCTATTTTGTCACTATCAGCAAATCGCGGGCAGAGCTTGACGCTGAACAGGAAAAGAAAAGAGCCGAAGTGGGGAAGGAGGAGTTACGGTAAACGATAATTCAATGATAAAATTCTAAAAAACAACGATATTATGAAAAACGAAAAAGATGATTTGTTGGAGTACGACGAAGATGATGCCGTGAAATTTATCCGTGCGAAAAATCCCGGTCTCTCGCTCGATGACGATCAGATAAACTACCTTATCGACTTGATTTACGACTACTATGACGACCGAGGCTTTTTGGATGAGAACAGTGATGAGACTGTGGAGATTGCCGATGACGATTTGATGGATTATGTCGTCTCGAACGTCAAGAGAGACGGTGTCTACACGATTGACGAAAAGGAGATTGCCCTTGTCGTGGAGGGAGAATTGGGTTATTGTGACTCCTTAGGTGTCTTTGAAAATTAATCGGAGATGAGGCGACCGCTGTTCCTCCCCTTGATACTTCTCCTGCTTATTTTGTTTCCCCTTTCGGCTGCAGCCCGAGGCGGGAAGAGGAGCTCCGCACCCGACTGGCGGGCGTTGAGCCGTGGAGAACAGATTGCCTCGTTCACCCTCACGCCCCGTAGCAAATCCCTTGTGCGGCCCTATATGCAGGAGGAGGCCGACCGCTTGGCGGCCGTTTTCCCTACAGAGGTGACGACTTTGCGAGACAGTCTTGTTGTAGGGGTTACCCTCCCTTCGTACCGGTTGTTTGCAGGGAATGACACCCTTCCCTCGGAAGAGGGAGTCCACCTCTTGCAAGCGGTAGCGGAGAGCATTCCGGGGAGCAACGATTTCCGACTTGTTGTGGCGGTGCATACAGCCGATGTGGGCAGTGTCGAATATATGACCCGCCTCACCCGTCAACGGGCTGAGGCCCTTGCGCAATGCTTTCAAGGACTGTTGGACGAAGCGGCCGTTGTCGTGCCGTACGGCTTAGGAGCCACCGAACCGATAGCCTCCAATCGAACTTATAAAGGTAGGGATGCCAACCGGCGGGTCGAGTTGTGGCTTGTGCCCTCTTCGGCCCTGATTTCCCGATTGACGAAACGATAAAGCCTGTAGAAATGACTTCGCCTGTAGCGGAAATAGCCGTTGAACGCCATCCTTGGCCCCCTTTTCTGCCGGAGAAAGCCCGTCTTCTGATGTTAGGCAGTTTCCCTCCAAAGCGGGAGCGGTGGAGTATGGATTTTTTCTATCCCAATTGGCTCAATGACATGTGGCGGATTATGGGGCTGATTTTCTACGAAGACAAGGCGTATTTCACGGAGCCTGTCGAAAAACGATTTCATCGGGAACGCATTGAGCGGTTCCTTCGGGAGCGGGGTATTGCCCTGTACGACATGGCTGTGGCGGTACGCCGTCTGAAGGACAACGCCTCCGACCAGTTCCTCGAAGTGGTGGAGGCGACCGACTGGCGGGCTTTGTTGCGGCAGATGCCCTGCTGTACCGCTGTGGTGACTACCGGACAGAAGGCCACGGAGACCTTTTGCCTATCCGCCGGCATTGCCGCACCCCGTATCGGGGAGTGTACCCCTTTTGATTTTGAGGGACGGAAAGTCCGATTCTACCGGATGCCCTCCTCCTCCCGAGCCTATCCGCTACCCTTGCCTCGAAAAGCCGATGCCTATGCCACACTGTTTACCCGTGAGGGAATAAAGGGGTGAGATATCGGGTGCTCTATTCTCATATCCTAAAGGAAATTATTGCGGATAGCCGCACTTTTTACCTCCAAAATATATATTCCCCTATAACTATTGTAATAAAAATTCCGGAGGTAGCTATATCGGCAATGTAATACTGTTTCTTTTTGAAGATAAAAGGTAAGGGGTCTTCCTATTTTTTGCTGAATTATATTTTGATATTCAAACTGTAATTATTGTAGGACGATAATTATATAAATAAAATGCAGTTTCCACTAGGATATAACAAGACGGCAATCGCTACTACCTTTGGAATAATCCATGATACCACCAAAATCCTCAAAAAACAAAATGCAATTTAAAGCTATTATAAAGCGTTTCGAGCACTTCCGTTATCCACAACCATGTTGATTACGTTTTCTGTCGGAAATCACGGTAACAATCGGGGCTTATCCATCACAACTTCCGCTGTTTCATATAAAGTAGAAATTGTATGGGGATTGATACGAAACTTTGTACCGTGATTATGTCTTGTTCTTGCGTCAAAATCTATATTAATATCTCCATTACGAATTGCATTTATAAAATTTTGAATACTTAAATTTTGTAATTTCAGCACTTTATAATAATGGAAATACATTTCTCCGGCATCCTTGCGAGTTTCAAAAATAACAAAGAAAGTGTTCAATAATTTTGTTCGTGCTTTACTAAAAAGGTCGTCATAGCCCCAATATGGAGTTATTTCTAACTTTTCTATCTGTCCGTTACGCTTTTCTACTTCATTAAGCCATTCACGGTCTATTTCTAAAACATTCTTCCCGTCAAATTCTATGCAAACTTTTTTTTCTTTGTCATTTATCTTAATTGTAAAACCTCTTGTATATCTTTTCGCAGAAAGTGTTGCTCTAAAAGACATCTCATTTTTAGGGTATCTAACACCGGCTTTTTCATGAGGCCAACCGTATTGAGGTAATAAAAAGTTCGAAACTATTTTACATGCTTGTGGAGAAGGCTCCAAATGAAACAGAGTCAATAAAGATGAAGTGTCATCACGTTGTGTTTTTAACTCCCATTCTGCCGCATTAGGAATAGGTAGATTGTTCTCCGGAATACCTAATAAATCCTCCAACTTATTTCCTGCCGCTCCATCATTTGTTTTACGTGTGGTATTTTTTATCCATCCCAACTGTTCAATCTGATGAAATTGTTCGATAAGAGTTTCTTTAGAGATAGGTTTTAATACAGTACTCATAGTTCAATCAAAAAGTTGTGGTAAATGAAATTTTGCTACTTCACTCTGTTCCTTATTCCTCATAATTCGTTCTTCTGCCAATTTACAATAAGATTCGGAAATTTCAATTCCTATATAATGACGTTTCAATCCTGCTGCTACCACAGCGGTAGTTCCACTACCCATAAAGGGGTCGAGAATGATATTCGCACTCGTGCTTGATACAATGCGGTCTATAAGAGCAACAGGGAATGGCGCAGGATGAGAATTATTAAGTTCTTGCGAAAATTCCCATACATCGCCCCATCTATTCGCTTTGGGCTGCAATTTAAATTTTGGCTTTGCTATCATATAAATAACTTCATAGGTAGGCAAAAAATAACCCGCATTAAAATTGATACCCCCTTTTCGTTTCCAAATAATTATTTGGCGAACAGGAAACCCTTTTACTATATCCGCCCTATCCTGTAACAATCCGTTTTGTACCCTCCACTTGTGATTATAGAAAATGGCTCCATCCTCTTTAATGACACGAAACATTTCTGTAAGACATTCACGCTGCCACTTTACATATTCTTCATGCGGCATACAATCATCGTAATTTGCATAACCTTGTATAAGAGCCGCATTTGACCATTTCCCGCCTTTCCCACACTTCATGCCGTTCCCTGTGGAATTTTTTAAATTATATGGCGGTGAGGTTATGACTAAATCAACGGATTCAGATGGAATTTTCTTTAATACTTCCTCACATCTGCCACAAATTATTTTATCGATCAAATCTTCTATATTTTGACCCTTTGTGTTTGCCACTTTTTTATTTGAAAAATAAATTGTATCAGTAATTGTATTCATGGCGTAAAGCAAAGACGTTATAAAAAGGGTATACATACTAGCTCGAACTATATACCTTCTACAAATATAAATATAAATTTAACGCCTGCAAAAGCTTTAGATATTTCTGAATCATGAAAAAAACTGAGAGTCCCCCAACTCCCTATCTAAGCTAATTTAAATCAATATTTTATATGGGTGGCCGCCGCGGCGGGGTGGATGGTAGGGGCCCAGGCGCGGGGGGGAGAGGGGGGTGAGTAGGGGGGAGGAAGTAT
>JAJQIP010000135.1:5658-10453 GCA_021199145.1 Porphyromonadaceae bacterium
ATATTTTATATGGGTCCCCCCCTCCCTCTTGAAAAATATCAACCAATACCACGTTATCATAGTCGTCTGAATAAGAGGCAAGAAATAATGGCAAAAAAAATAGCAAGGAAAGTATTCTTCACGACAATTAAATTTGGTCGTTATAGGTCCTCTCCATTTGCCCGATTATACTCATTGTCATAATACATTGAGATAAAATATTCCCCGTAATAGCATGAAATCATAAACCAAACCGGTTTCTTACTTATTAAAATCATACCTGCTGTAGCAACAATATCTTTTTGCATTTCCTCAGTAAGATTTTCCAATTCTTTTTCAGGATATTTCTGCAACAAAATGGCTAAAACCTCATTTACCAACGCTGCTGAGTCAACAGACTCTGGTTGCTGATAAAATATAGCTTCATATCTTTTATTATGAGCTGTCATTTCATATGATATTTTCTCATCATCTGGAATTGTATAATCTTCTAAACTTATATATTTATCGTTGTTTTTAAATTGGCGACACAGCTTATTAAATCTAATTTTAATGCTGGTTTCATCAGAAGGAATTGCATCATACAGCACAATTCGACTGACTTTGTTGTTCGTAGTCACAACAGATACATTTACTTGAGTTCCGTTAAATTCTCCCACCAATGTATCGTCAATTGTCTTCGAATTGACAAACCCTTTTTCTTTTAATTTCTGTATCATTTCGGCTTTAGAGCCATCGACAGGGATTCCCAAAAAGCGTGTAACGTCATTTTGGGCCAAAAGATTCATGGAAATTGCCAGCAGAATGGCAAATAGAAAAAGCTTTTTCATTTTACAGTCATATTTGGTTACCTCTCAGATACTACCGGAACTATTATATAATGCAGCAAATAACCTCTTCACTTCATCGACGGAAATGCTAAATCCGTGAATTGCCCTATCGTAAATATAATTTCTAATAGAAGTTATGTAATAACTTATTGCAAAGTTATATATTTTTTATAATTATTGCAATAAAAAATTCCAGTAGTTAAATCGCTAATTGTAATACTGTTTCTTTTTGAGGATAAAAAAGTTATCCTTATGTACTGAGATTTCGTTTGCAACGAGGGAATAGTTTAAGGCGTATATCCCTTTACACGTACGGATTGTGGGCCTTTTCGTGGCCGATGGTGGTGGAGGGGCCGTGGCCGGGGTAGACTACGGTGGCATCGGGCAGGGTGAAGAGTTTCTGTTGGATGGCGGAGACCAGTTGGAGTTGGTCACCGCCCCAAAGGTCGGTTCGCCCTATGCTCTCCTTGAAGAGGGCATCACCGGTGAAGGCCACACCCGCTTGTGCCGCATAGTAGACAAGACTGCCGGGGGAGTGGCCGGGGACTTGCAGGACAGTGAAGGTGTAACCGCCTATGGATAGGGTGTCGTTTTCGGAGAGAAGGTTTCCGATGAAAATGGTCGGTTCGACAGGGGGGAGTCCGAAGAGGGCTACCTGGTCGGCAAAGTGGTCGAGGAGGAACTGGTCGTCCCCGCTGGCCGAGAGGCTTACCCCAAATGTGCAGGCCACAAACGCATTCCCGAAGATGTGGTCGAAATGCAGATGGGTGGAGAGCAGGTATTTGACGGAGAGACCCTCTTGTCGGATAAAATCCTGAACCGCCGCTTTCTCTTCGGGCGTATAACATCCTGCATCGATGATGGCGCACTCCCGTGACGCCTCTTCCCAGACGATGTAGGTATTCTCTTCTATGGGGTTGCAGATGAAACTCTTTACTTGCAGCATACAGAACAGTTAAAGGGGTACATATATGACCTTTTTCGCCTGGAAAAAGGGTTCTTCGAAATAGTCTTCCAAATTGAATATGTCGGCCATGCGCCGTACCGAGGCTATTTCGGCCTGTATCTCGCCTCCCTTGAGGCAGAATACCCCGTTGGGCATGGCGTTGTGCTGGCGGTCGCTGATGTTCTTGCGGGCCAACCTTAACAGATCACCCAAAGGCATGACGGCCCGGCTGACAATGAAGTCGTACCGGCCTTTCTCCTCTTCGAGCGAGCGGTGTGCAAAGGTGACATTCCGTAAACCGATGGCCTGCGCCACTTCCTGGGCCACACGGACCTTTTTCCCTATGCGGTCGATGAGGTGAAAACGACATTCGGGAAAGAGAATTGCCAACGGTATGCCCGGAAAACCGCCTCCCGTCCCGACATCCAAGAGGGCTGTTGTCGGGGTGAACTGGATTACCTTGGCAATACCCAGCGAGTGGAGTACGTGGTGGAGGTAGAGGTTGTCGATATCCTTCCGGGAGATGACGTTAATCTTGGCGTTCCAGTCGTTGTAGAGTCCTTGCAGGGCGGCCAGTTGGTCGTACTGCTGCGGTGTGAGATGGGGAAAGTATTTCTCGATGACTTGCATATCGTCTACTTCGAGGCTATGCGCAAGAGCGGGGAGTTGTCGATGAGATAGCCCAGAATGGCCCGGTACGACAGGGTGATGGTGACGGTCCCCTTGGCATAGGGGGCAATGTCGTAGGGGTTAAAGAGCCAGGTGATGCCGGTGGCGCTTATCATGAAATTGTCGTCGGCTATGATATTTTCCGTCTCGTAATCCTCCCCAGCCAGTCGGTCAACACTCGTTCCCAGACTTTCCGCCAACTGCTGGCAGAGCATGCGGTTAATCACCGGATAGTCGCTCTCGGCAAACAAATCTTTCAGGGAGAGGAGTCTGCCTCTTTCCAAATCGATGACATTGTAAGAGGTGGCCTTCATGCCGTGCGCTCCTCCGGTGAAGGAGTAGGTGTCGATGGCGTATCCCCAAAAGCCCTTATCGTTGTAGAGATTCCGGGTGGAGACGGTCGTTTCGTAGTTCATCCACGCATTGTTCCCCCTTTTCGCCTTTTTGCCAAGAGCCCCCATTTCGGCCGCATAGTTGTCGATATAGGTCTTCACAAAACGTTGGGCTGCCGCTTTCGGCGAACTCCCTTCGTTCATGCCATCGGGCAGGGTAGAGGTGAAGAGACGGTTCAACTGTTCCAACGAGAGTTTTCCCGTGTATCCTCCTACTGGATAGGTGAGGTCGATTTTTACCTCCCCTTTCGGCTGGTCCTCCTTGTCGCCGACATGTTTTGCCTGAGAGGTGGAGAAGGTGGTGAATTGCAGGGAAGCCTGTGTATCCTTTTTGGTGGTTGTCTGACTTTGTGCGGCTGTGGTCGTCCCGTTCGACTCCTGTTCCTTTTTGTTTCCGTTCCACCCTTGACAAGCGGGAATCAGCAGGGCGACGGTCAGTATGAAGAGGATGGTTTTGCAACGCATAGCTGAGTGTTTTATCGGTTGTAAGGACAAAAATAGGGAAAAAAACGATAACTCGAATAGTTGTCGTATATTTGTGGCAGTTAAGAGACATTATGGTCAGTGTTGGAACCTACAACAAACTGCGGATTCTGCGAGAGGTGGATTTCGGGGTCTACTTAGACGGTGGGGAGAAGGGCAATATCCTCCTGCCGAGCCGCTATGTACCCTCGGGTTGCGGGATAGGTGACGAAGTGGAGGTGTTTATCTATTTTGACAGTGAGGACCGCATTATCGCCACCACGGAGAAGCCCTATGCCCAAGTCGGTGAGTTCGCCTACCTCCAGGTCAACTCCATCAACTCCGTGGGCGTCTTCTTGAATTGGGGGCTTGCCTCGAAAGAGTTGCTTGTCCCCTTCCGGGAGCAGCGGTCGGAGATGCGTCCAGGAAAGTATTATGTGGTGTATCTCTATGTGGACGAAGTGAGCGGCCGCATTGTCGCTACGGCCAAAATAAGCCGTTACTTGCACCGTACCCCCGTAACGTATACCTTCAACCAGGAGGTGAATATCCTGGTAGCGCAGGAGACGGAACTGGGGTTTCGGGTGATTGTGGAGAACGCCCATTGGGGGATGATTTATCACAGTGAAATTTTCACCCCTGTCCGTTGCGGTGACCGGTTGAAAGGGTATGTCACCCACATCCGAGCCGATGAGAAGGTTGACGTAGCTTTGCAGCCGGCCGGATATCGGGCCATTGACACGCTTTCGCAGACGATTCTTAACACGTTGCGGCGGCATGGGGGATTCCTTGCCCTGACCGACAAATCCGATGCCGGGGAGATTTCCTCGCTCTTCGGATGCAGCAAGAAGAGTTTCAAGAAGGCTATCGGGGCCCTCTATAAACAGCGGCAAATCGAGATTTTTGACGACGGTCTGCACCTCGTCGTAGAGGATTGACCCTATCTATTCTAAAAAAGAAAATCCCTGTACTCCGTTGGAGACAGGGATTTTGCTTAAGAGAAGTCCCCTTCTATTCCAGCCTTTCACAGGCCTCCAGCCAAAGTGCGCTACTGGCATCGCTGGGCATACGCCAATCGCCTCGGGGCGAAAGGCTGACCGAACCGACTTTGGGACCGTCGGGGAGGCAAGAGCGTTTGAACTGTTGGGCGAAGAAGCGGCGGAAGAAGATGGAGAGCCACTTTTTGATGGTCGCCTTGTCGTATTGTTCTCCGAAGGCATTTTGCGCCAGAAAATAAATTTTCTCAGGCCGGCAACCGTGTCGGAGAAAGTAGTAGAGGAAGAAGTCGTGCAACTCGTACGGGCCTACGATATCTTCGGTCTTTTGCCGGATATGGCCTTGCGTGTCGGCTGGAATCAGTTCGGGACTGATGGGGGTGTCGACAATATCGAGCAGGGTGGAGCGGCTCTTTCCCTCGCCCTCCTGCATGGCAACCCAGGTGACCAGGTGGCGCACCAATGTCTTGGGAACCCCTGTGTTTACTCCGTACATCGACATGTGGTCGCCGTTGTAAGTGC
>JAJQIP010000034.1 GCA_021199145.1 Porphyromonadaceae bacterium
GTATGACAGTGAGCGTCGGTTTTGTCAATTGCGCAATGTGGCAGGGTGGGGCGGAAGATTGAAAAGCTGAAGCTTGCGTCCACAACAAAGCCCTGCAAATGCACAGACATTTGCAGAAAAGAGTTGATTTCCCGCGAATTATTAGCGGTCGTCGTTGCGAGAGTTCCGATTACGCCTGCGTGTGGCGACGAAAGCGATGGCGCCTAATCCCGCGAGCAAGCCAAACGCCGACGGTTCCGGAACCACAGCGACAACGGAGTAACTCGAACTCAGGTTGGAGACGGAGTTCAGACTTCCAGAAGAATTGTCGTTCCAGATGAAAACTAACTTTTCGTTTGCCGTTAGAGTTGAGTAGGTTTCAGCCTCGCTGAACTCGAATGAAAGCCCTGTGCCGATGGAAGTGTTCTTGTAAAGTTCTGTGGCAGTTCCGTCGGATGACAGAGTGTAGATAGAAAACGACGCAGAACTTTGTCCGTCAAAGTCAAAGGAGATCGTGAAGTTATCTACTTCGTCGTCTGTTCCAATCAAGTCGGAAAGATCAACAACTGCGCACACAAACTCGCCGCCGTAATTTTTGCGACCGTGAAAACTGAAAGATGTGTCGTCGTCCGAAGAAAAATCGGTCGAAAAGGCGTCTTGAGCATTTGAGAGTCCCCAATACCAACCGGTTTCGTTCATCCGTAGCGCGCAGTCCGTTGCGACGGACGCTGCGGTAACGCTTGAGCTCCCAAGAGCGTTTATCCAGCTGTCATGGTCAGAGTCTGAGTTAGGAATGCTGATCCGCGTCGCGTCTGCGATATCGGAAGGCAACAGCGAGTCTGTTGCCGCTTGCGCAGGAACGATTCCCGCGACAGCGATGATTGGCAGTAAGACTTTTGTCATTGACATGTCGATGTAGAGTTTTGAGTTGCGCCCTTCAAAAATCGGGAGACTTTCTCCCGCCCCTTAAGGCGTTTGCGACGTTACCCCCCCCCTATCTCGAATGTCAAGAACTTTTCTATCGCAGTGTCGCGCGAAGCCAAAACTCTTCGCCATGCCACCAGTATCTGCTGCGGCCCCTCCTACGCATTTTGCGGCGAGGTCAAAAAATCTGATGCGATTTTGTCAAGTTGGTCCCGTATTTTTTGAAAATCGCAATTGAGGTCGAGGGTGCGGACATCAATTCGGTTGCCGCTCATTTTGTATGACACATCCGGTTGGATTAGTTCGGATGTCTTCGCATAGAGTAGCATCCCCGAAACCTCAGGCGCTCGCCTGGTTCCCTTGCCCAAGGCCGTGGTCTTGTTTTTCACATATGCAAAAATTTGGTATAAATTATTGGAATGGATTTTCGGGGCAGAGAAGCGAGTCTGAGTGGTGTGACTGTAATATTTGGTATCAATGATAAGGAATTTTTTCTCCGATTTGTCAGAAAGAGTGATGTCGCTTTGCATTGTTGGGAGCATTGTCGTCACACCATCGTCCACATCCCAAGGGATTTGCGCCGGGTAGGCATTGATGTTTTCTTGGAATTCCTTGCGATAATATTCCAACACGAATTTTTCATACAATCTGCTTATGCATTGGTCGTCCACGAAAGACGCGAGGCGATATTCCCCGCTTGATTCGCTTGGCAACATCCCTTTCAAGACGAGGTTGCATAAGGCGATCAGAATCTGATAGGTTTGGTTGTTTCTGTGGAAACGAACATTCGCCCAAGGGATTTTTTGGGGATCGAGCTCTGACACTCCGGAGAAATACATCATCTCTTTTTTCAGAATGTCTTTATATTTTTTCTCCACTTCGTCGGAGCGAAGCAAGAGCATTACTGTTGTTTTAAGAATCTGATTAAGTATGGTGTTCTCTCTTAACACGTCGTGTTCGCATTTCAAAAGCAGGCGACGTGCAATTTTATGGTGGATGCTTTCAGGGATATTAATTTTGCCGCGTAAGGTTGCCAAATCTTCCGATTCTTCAATATATTCGCGGTAGAGACCTTGCTTGATTTGTGACTTTATTCCGTTGCCAAGTATAGCTGCAAATAGGTCATGAATCTTATCGAACTTTTCTGTTTCGATATTTACAAGATCTAAGCGGTTTAGCGCATGGAACGCATAAGCCAGCATGTAGTAAATATTCTTTATCGGGATATTTTTATTTTGCCCCATCTTCAAATATTCCATGCAAGCTATCAACCCAGTCCTGATACTTTTTATCGGCGTCGAACCAATATTCTGCCAACATGGGCAAAATTTCGCAATCTACGACGTTGAGCATTTTTTCATCCGTACATTTTTCCCAATTGCAGAAATAACTGTGTCCAATGCAAAACCCTTTACCGAGAGATGCATCTGCCGAGATCTCTCCGTTCAGTTTTTTTATTTTTTCAATCAATGATGTGAATTTGGCATTGTTTAGTTTTGCCGCATATTTTTTGAAACCGTCGGAATCAAATGCGGGCTCCATGTTGATGAAGCAGAATCTGCGTCGCAAGGCGTAGTCGATCATCGCGAGACTTCTGTCGGCGGTGTTCATCGTTCCGATGACACGCAAATTCTCCGGCACACTAAACAATTCCCCCGTATAGACAAGTTTCGTTTCCTCGCCGCGGTGGTCGTTTTCGATTAGCATTAGGAGTTCACCGAAAATCTTGCTTATGTTTCCCCTGTTGAGTTCGTCAATGATAAAGAAGAAGTCTTTTTTGGGATTTTCGGACGCCTTTTTACAAAAATTGTAAAATATCCCTTTGGTTAGAGTGAATCCGTCTTTGGCCGGTTTGTACCCCATCATAAAATCTTCGTAAGAATAACTTTGGTGGAATTGCACAAATTCAATTCTGTCATCATCTTTTTCTCCCATAATCGCGTAAGCCAACCGCTTCGCAGCAAATGTCTTTCCAACGCCCGGGGCTCCTTGTAGAATGATATTTTTCTTGTGCTTTAGCACTGACACCATCCGAGTGTATTCTTTTTCGCTTACATACACGTCTTCCAAAAAGTTTTTCACATCATATTTGGCGTTTTTCGTGCTTAGGTTTTTGTTGGCGTCATGGATTAACCCTCTTATTATTTCATATTCGTCTTTCGTCAATTCGGATAGGCAGAAGCGACTTTTGATTGCTTTTGAAGCTCCTTTTATGGTTGCTTTTATTTTATCATAACTTATAGGAGAGGAAAAGCGTTCCATTACCTTGCATGAAAGGTCGTTGTTCTCAAGTTTTTCTATTACGTCGCATTTTGCTATGATTTTCTTGGTAGGAGTTGATTCATATCCTATGACGATGT
>JAJQIP010000048.1 GCA_021199145.1 Porphyromonadaceae bacterium
TGTGTTAATAGCTTCTTGACTAAAATAGGTCATAAAGCCTGCATGAGGGGTAAATGTCAATTCTCCGAAAAATATTCGTTCGCTTGTGTCATATAGGTCAACCCTGACAAATTCGAAATCTTCGGAGAGCTTTTTTGCTATCTCTAACATCTCTTCCAAATGTATGGGACGTGGAATAGTCTTTGTTGATTTATCTTGTATAATCCAATTTAACGCTTCCCAATTTGGACTGAAACTAAGAAATTTACAGTGATTCGTCTCACTATTTCGATCAGTGCAAACCAAAATGGCTTGTGGAATACCTTTAACACATAGGATTTTGTAATCTATTGGAAGATTTTCACCGAAACTATCGAAAATATATTCTTCCGCAAAAACTTTTGGGGTAATATATCTGTAATGTGGCTCCCGAGGAGAATATTTTTTTGATAAAAGTCGATTTATTTTCTTTCGTATAGAGGGTATGTCCAACATTTTTTTATCTTGGCAGAATATGTGCTTTCCACAGCCATGATTAGTTTTCAAGACAAAGGTGTCAGGTAGCTTATCGAAATCAATTTCATTGGCGTTATCCCATATCCCATATATCTGCGGTAAGATTGATATCAAGCCTTTACTTGCGACATAGTCACATACTTTTACTTTATCTGCATAGTCAGCAAATCGACGGAAATTAGGTTTTAACATTTCCGCCAACAGGTATTCCGATATATCTCGTGGTGAAGAGAAATTTGGTAAATGTTTCCGTATTGTGAAATAACGCAATCGGTAATAAAATTTCTTGTTTATCAGATAGACTATATTGGCAATTGTTTTTTTCATGGCATATCGCAGATTTGTCCGGATTCTGTCGTTTCTTTCGGAGAATTTTCTTCGGCCTCCTCTTGCCTTTGTTTCTCCATAAGGAGAATCGACCCTATGGTGAGTCCTAATGGGAATAGGGTGGTGTGCATGATGACCCCGCCAAACCCTCCTACGCCAAAGAGGGAGACACAGACAAGGACCACCAGGTATGAGCGGCTATATGGGAGGGGGCGGAGTACCCACAGATAGAGGGCAATGTAAAAGAAGGTCTGGATGAGCAGGCCGATAAGTCCTGCATCGAGCACCGTCTGGATATGGGTCTCTTCTACTCGGGAGGCGACTTCCTCACTTTGGCTTACATCGCTGTAAAGTTCGTTTTTGATGATGAACTGGTCGTTGGTCGTGAGTGTTTCGTGCAAGAATCCCAGTCCCGTATATTGTTTGCCCATAGAGAGGAGAAGGTCGACTTTCGGGATAATTTGTGCCATACGGCCTGTTCCGAATTCGGCCAGCATCTCCTCGTCATCTCTGCTTTTCAACACTTCAAATTGCTCCACCAGCTGTCGGATGCGCAGCTGTCCATCCATCGCCCCGTCGATATAGTATCCGGCGATGAAGAGGAGGACACATATGGCCAAATATTTCAGCGTCCTTCGGATATTCCCTGTAAAGAAGAGGAAAGTGAGTACAATCCCCCCTATGATGGAGAAGGTACGACAGACCAACAGTGCGGCAGCGATGGCTATGAAATGCTTGAGTTGCAGGGTATAAAACTTCAGTACAGGATAGATGCAGAGAGCCAGGAGAAAGAGCCCCGGAGGATATTTCCTCGGGAAGGTTCCCGGATAGCAGTAAAAATCGTAATAGGTAGAGTAGTAGCCTGAGTAGGAGTGTGTGCGGGGCAGGAAGACGTTTCCTCCCAAGATGAGACTATCTATGCAATAAAAGAGGGCGATGAGAAATACATAGGTAAAGATTTTGCGATAGAAAATCTTGATGTCGAAGGTCTCTCGGGAAAAAACCAACAGGGGGAACATAAAGTAGAGAATCCCCCAATATTCCCGCATGCGGCGTATCTGTATGCCCATTGATTCGCTGCTGGTCATGGCCAGCAAGAAGAGGGCGACGATATATCCCCCTGTGAACAGCAACAGTTTGTTGATGGTCTTGTCCCGACGATAGAGAAAGATGGTGATGATAGAGAGGAGGAGTGCGATGTCCATAAACTTGAACGGGAAAGCCGTATCTTCGGAGAAGAAGCCATATCCCCCGCACAAGATGGTGAATTGTATCAGAAAGTCGTGTTTGTCACGCTTGTATGTGGCGAAGAGTACGACGGGAAGGAAAAGATAGGCGAGGGGAAACTCCAATCCCAACAGGCTCAAGGTAATCAGGAAGAGGAAAGCCGGAAACAGTTCGTTGGGCAGAAGTCGCAACACCTCTTTCCCTTCCTCTTCCGGCCTTGCCGTCGGTGCATATTCCTCGGTTGTCATGCTATGAGCCTTTTAAAGTGCCGGTCCACTTTTTGGGGACCGGCACTTTCCCTCCTTACCTTTCTGTCGCACTTCTTGTCATCCTCTGTCATCCCCATATCCGTATCCTTGCTGGGCCTCGGTGCCGTTGAGGATAACGAAAAGTTTGCCCAACCGTTTGTCGGCCGCTATGTGGTTGAGGAAGCGTATGCGCTCTTTGGGGGTGTAGTCGGCCCGGCATACATAGAGGGTGGCATCGGCTATGCGGCAGAGACTGAATGTGTCGGCCACTCCGCTTATGGGGGCGGCATCGATGAGAATATAGTCGTACCTCTCCCGCAGACAGGAAAAGAGTTCATCGACACGGTCACTGAGCAGCAGTTCCGACGGATTGGGGGGAACCGGTCCGGCCAGGATAATGTCCATTTTTTCCTGCAGGGCATTGGGAAAGATGATGTCTTCGACCGTAACTTCCGGGTCGGCCAAATAGTGGGTCAGCCCTTTGGAACCGGCTTGCAGACCCAATTTCTTCCCCAATTGCGGGTGGCGGATATCCATGCCGATGAGCAGTACCCGTTTGCCCAACAAGGCCATCGAGATGGCGAGGTTGCTGCTGATGAACGATTTGCCTTCGCCGCTGATGCTCGAAGTGACAAGAAGCACTTTCGCCCCCTGCCGGTTGAGAATAAACTGTATGTTGTTGCGAATGAGCCGGAAGAGTTCGGCGATAGGCGTGTTTTCCCCTTCCCGGATGACGATGTGCTCTTTGGCCTTATGGGCGGAAACCTCTCCGAGAATTGGAATCGACGTGAGGGCTTCGAGGTCGTTGCGGGTGGAGAATTTCGTGCGTACCAAATCTTTGAGATACAAATAGATGGGCGGAAGTACCAACCCGAAAAGGATTCCTATGAAGAGGATGATGATTTTGGGCGTACTGATAGGTTTGGTGATGTGGTATGCCTCGTTGACTATGGTACTC
>JAJQIP010000020.1 GCA_021199145.1 Porphyromonadaceae bacterium
ATGTTATGTAACATAAAAATAATGATTTACTTTCGTGAAAGAGAGGAGGGATGGCTCTCTTTTGGGAGGAATATAGAGTGCCCCTCTGGCTGTTTTCAGCCAGAGGGGCACTTGAAAAAGGGTCTCCTTACAATTTGCGGGTACCGTTGCTGATGGCTACGGGGTAGACCTTGGGCTCTTTGCCGAATTTGGAGGCGAACCCCTTTACCGCTGTCTCGATGAAGGTGTCGTATTTCTCTTCGGGAACGAGGTTGATGGTGCATCCCCCGAAACCGCCTCCCATGACTCGGGAGCCGATGACTCCGCAGGCAGCGGCGACATCGTTGAGGTAGTCGAGTTCTTCGCAGCTTACTTCATAGAGTTTGCTCATGCCGTGATGCGTGCCGTACATCTTCTCTCCAACCGTTTTATAGTCACCTTTTTTGAGGGCTTCGCAAGCGTCCAGTAACCGTTGGATCTCTTCGATGACATATTCGGCCCGCATATAGTCTTCCGCACTGATTTCCGTTTTTACTTCATCCAGCATTTTCAGGTCGGCATCTCGGAGAAGGGATACGTTGGGGTGCCGTTTCTGTATGGCAGCCACGACCGCTTCGCAGGACTCCCGGCGGCGGTTGTAGGCCGAAGAGGCCAGTTCGTGTTTGACTACGGAATCAATCAGCACCATTTTGTACCCCTTGGGTTGGAAGGGGACATATTCATATTCGAGTGAACGGCAATCGAGTCGGATGAGATGCCCCTCTTTGCCGAAGAGGGAAGCGAATTGGTCCATGATGCCGCATTTCACGCCACAGTAGTTGTGTTCGGTAGCCTGACCGATTTTGGCCAACTCGAATTTATCGATGCCCAAACCGAAGATGTCGTTGATGGCAAAGGCAAAGGTACTTTCCAGGGCAGCGGAGGAGGAGAGACCCGCTCCGAGAGGTACATCCCCTGCAAATACGGTATCAAACCCTCCGATTTTATGGCCGCGCTTTATGATTTCCCGAGCCACGCCGAAGAGGTAGCACGCCCAACTTTGCGAAGGTTTGTTCTCTTCGTTCAGACCGAATTCGCTGTATTCGTCATAATCAACTGAGTAAGCCCGGATTTTGTTTTGCCCGTTTGTCTTTATCTCTGCCAGGATACCTTTGTCGATGGCTCCGGGGAGGACAAAGCCCCCGTTATAGTCGGTATGTTCGCCAATGAGGTTGATGCGGCCTGGCGAGAAATAGAGGTCGCCTTCGGCGGCGAAATGTTTCTTAAAGCTGTTTCTTACACCTGTACTGTCCATGGAATTATAGATTTTAAGTTTAATCGACGGGAATATTCTGGTTCACATTCTTGCAGCCTGAAACGCCGTAGTAAAGCAGATAGGCCAGTGCCACGACAATCAGCCAATAGCTGCACATGTAGCCGCCTACTTTGGCGATATATTGTTGGATGAGCGGTAAGATTCCTCCACCGACTACCATCATCATGAAGAGGCCGGAAGCTTTGGCAGTATATTTGCCGAGACCTTCTACGGCAAGGTTGAAGATACCACCCCACATAACGGAGGTGCAGAGACCGCACAGTACAAGGAAGAGGGCGCTGATGGGTACTTCGGCCACCACAATGCCATTGCCGACACTATATCCCGGCATATTCAGCGTACAGCTCTTGGGGAAGAAGATGGCGAGAATGACAAGGAGTATGGCGACAGCCGATACCACGGAGAGTTGAATCCGGGTGGGAACTTTACCGCTGATGGCACTACTCAAGATACGGCCTACCAGCATAAGCAGCCAATAAATCGCCACAATGGCTCCGGCGATAGCTGAAGCGTCACCCAAGACCCCGGCGCCTGTCCCTGTTTGGTCGGAGAGGTAGAAGTTGAGGGTCCCCGGAATGCCGACTTCCACGCCGACATAGATGAATATGCCGATGACTCCCAAGACCGTATGGCGGAAATTCCAGGGACTGTATTCAAACGTGATTTTCTCGCTTCCTTTCTGCTTCGTGTACATATGGGGCTCGGGAATATTCACGAAGGAGATGATGATAAATGCGGCGACGAATACGCCCATGCCTATCCAGAGCAGAGGGGCGACATCGGTCATGGTCGTTGCCGGGGTCAGCGAACCGATGAGGGCTCCGACAAAGAACGGGGTGAGGGTTGCGGAAAGGGAGTTAAGGGCACCGCCCGCTTGGATGAGTTGGTTCCCTTTGTTACCGCCTCCGCCCAACAGGTTGAGCATGGGGTTGACGACCGTATTCAACATGCAGACGCAGAATCCGCAGATGAATGCCCCCAAGAGGTAAATGATGAAATTGAAAAGCACCGTCTCGGTCCCGATGACGCTCGAAAGGTATTGTATGGCGAGTCCTACAATGCCTACGCCCATGGCCCATAACGCCGTCTTTTTATATCCGATTTTTACCAAGAGATTTCCGGCCGGGATGCCCATGAAGAGATAGGCTAAGAAATTCATCATGTTTCCCATCATACCCAATATGCCGTTCCCTTCGAAGCGGTGACCCCATATGGTACCGATAGGGGCGGCCAGGTTGGTGATGAAAGAAATCATCGCAAAGATGAAGAACATCGTGATGATGGCGATGATATTACCGTTCTGTTTTTGTGTGTTCATGGATTTATAAATTTTTCAATAAAGATTACTTACGTACGGAGAATTGATATCGGCAGGTCTGCGTATAGGTTTCCCCAGGTCGTAATACGGTCGAAGGGAAGTGGGCTTTGTTGGGACTGTCGGGGAAATGTTGGGTCTCAAAGCAGACGGCTGTGCGGGCGGTATATTTGTGTCCACCTTTCCCTGGGAATCCGTTGAGCCAGTTCCCTGTGTATAGTTGGACACCGGGTTCGGTGGTGAAGACCGACATGGCGATACCTGTCTGTGGAGAGAAAGCCTCTGCAGCGAAAGCATATTCACCGGGAAAGTGCTTGGACAAGACATAGTTGTGGTCGTATCCCCGTCCGAAGCGCAACTGTTCGAAGTCGTCATCAATGCGACTGCCCAGGGACTCGGGATGCAGAAAATCCATGGGAGTACCCGCTACGGGAACAATTTCGCCCATCGGAATGGATTTATCGTCCATCGGAGTATAGAAGGGGGCATCGATGGTAACGATGTGGTTGGTCACCTCTCCTCCGCCCTCTCCGTTGAGGTTGAAAAAGGAGTGGTGGGTGAGATTGCACACGGTCGCCTTGTCGGTGGTGGCACGATAGTGGAT
>JAJQIP010000086.1 GCA_021199145.1 Porphyromonadaceae bacterium
GTGTTCCCCAATAAAGAGCTCAACTACGGAGAATCCTCTGTCATGCAGGTGCTCAATCTCTCCTACTATCCCGAAGAAAGAGGACCCTACAACCTGGATGATGAGAATATTGACGATAACGGCAACCTGCTCAATCCTGAAAAAAGATGGGGCGGCATCATGCGCAAAATGGATATTACCGACTTCGACAATTCCAACATCGAATACCTGCAGTTTTGGCTGTTGGATCCGTTCCTCTATAACGACGATGGCAGCAATAAAGGCGGTATGCTCTACTTCGACTTCGGGGATGTGTCAGAGGATATTCTCAAGGATGGCATGAAATCGTATGAAAACGGACTTCCTGCGGACAATGACACTTCATACTTATCAACGACTGTCTGGGGACGTGTCTCTCGCCAGCAATCGCTTACTTACGCCTTCGACAACAGCAGCGATGCCCGTTTGCGCCAAGATGTAGGACTTGACGGCTTGTCAAACGATGAAGAATTCAACTTTTCCACGTACAAAAATTTTGTGACCAACTTACGGGCCAAATTGTCGGGGACAGCGGCCAACCGCATGCTCGAAGATCCCAACTCTCCCTTGAACGACCCTGCCGGAGATAACTACCAATATTTCTTGAGCGAACGGTTCAATGAAGAAGAGGCCGACATTCTCACTCGGTATAAGTACTACAACAACACCGAAGGGAACTCCCTCTCTTCCTCTGAAGCAGGAGACAAATATTACCAATCGTCCCGCAGTGTACCTGATGTGGAGGATATAAACCAAGACAATACCCTCGATGAATATGAGCGATACTATCAATATGCCGTAAAAATAACGCCCGAAGCGTTACAAGTGGGGAGTAACTACATTACCGACATGCAGACCGTAACCGTACAACTACGCAACGGACAATCCTCGACCGTACGATGGTATCAATTCAAAATTCCCTTACGGGACACGGACGAAGATGGTACACATGAACCTCGGGAGACAGTCGGCTCAATACAAGACTTTTCAAGCATACGTTTTGCCCGCATTTTCCTCACCGGATTCAACAAGGAGACGCACTTGCGTTTTGCCACCATGGAATTGGTTCGGGGGGAGTGGCGTACCTATGAATATAAATTACAGTCTGATATCACGGGGAGCAGCAACGCTCCGGCCGAAGGAGATCTTGACGTCTCGGTAGTCAACATTGAAGAGAATGCCGGACAGACTCCCGTCAATTACGTATTGCCCCCCGGTGTAACCCGCATCATATCGCCTGACCAATCCCAAATCACCCAATTGAACGAGCAGGCCATCTCCCTGACCATCAAAAACCTCCCCTCCAAAAATGCACGGGCCATCTACAAAACCTCCGGCACGGACTTGCGGAATTACAAGAAACTGCAGATGTTCGCCCATGCCGAACAACTTATCGATGACGATACAGACCTTAAAAGCGGAGAGTTATCCATATTCATACGATTAGGGTCGGACTACTGCAACAACTACTATGAATATGAAATTCCGTTGCAACTCACCCCAGCCGGACGATACAGCACCTACAGTTCGACCGACCAGGAAAAAGTCTGGCCTGAAGCCAACATGTTCGACTTCCCCCTTGAACTTCTCACCAATCTGAAACAAGAGCGCAATATGGCCAAAAATTCCAAAGGTTCGGGAGTAAGCAACACGACCGTATATTCAAGTTACGACCCTGACAAGCCGACCAACAAAATCACGGTGGTAGGAAATCCCACACTGTCAAATGTCAAGACAATCCTCATCGGCGTACGCAACAACTCCGGACGACGTAAAAACATCACCGTATGGATTAATGAACTGCGCTTGAAAGGATTTGACGAAGAGGGCGGATGGGCGGCTAAAGGCAATGTCAACCTTGCCGTATCGGATATTGCCTCTCTCAACATGAGCGGGCAGGTGGAGACCTATGGATTTGGAGGCATTGATGAAAGTCTAAACGAACGCCGCCTTGATAACCTATATCAATACAATTTCTCCGCCATGGTGGATTTAGGCCGTTTCTTCCCCAGTCAAGCCAAAATCAAAGCCCCCTTTTACTACTCCTACTCCTTAGAAAAATCATTGCCCAAATACAATCCTTTCGACCAGGACATCTTACTCTCCGACGCTCTCGAAGCGGCGGCAAATGACGCTGAGCGGGATTCGATAAAACAACTGGCGATTACCCAATCGACCCTGAAGAGTTTCAGCCTCTCCGGCTTCAAAGTCGATATCAAAAGTAAAGCGCCCATGCCCTACGACCCGGGCAATTTCACCTTCAGCTATTCCCAAAACAAACAACATAATTCCGACCCCACGACCACCTACGAAAATACCAACTCCTACAACGGTAACCTCATATATAGCTATTCACCCGTTGTAAAGCCGTTAAATCCGTTCAACAAGATAAAGCCGAAATCAAAAAGGCTGGACATCATCAAAAAGGTAGGAATCAACTATCTTCCGAGCAATCTCTCTTTCGGGACAAGCATCTCACGCTACTACTATGAGCAACAATTGCGGAGCGTGGACGACAGCGGCATAACACTACCTCTTTCCGTCAGCAAAAGTTTTTTGTGGGACAGGCAGTTCTCCATACAATGGAACCTGTTACAAAGTCTCTCCATGAACCTTTCAACAGCCACCGATGCCCGCATTGAAGAACCTTCAGGGGCAGTCAACAAACGCCTTTTTGCCGAAGAATACACTCTATGGAAAGACTCTATAAAAAACAGTTTCCGCCACTTTGGAACGCCGTGGGATTACCAACAGAGTTTCAATGCCACCCTTAACGTTCCTCTCAACAACATCGCCGCCCTCAATTGGATGACACTCACCTCGTCGTACAATGCCACATACAATTGGGACAGAGGGGCCATTATCGACGACACGACCTCCGTCGGCAATAGTATCAGCAACCAAGGACGCCTTTCCGTTAACAGTCGGTTCAACTTCGAGAATCTTTACAACAAATCGAAGTTCTTAAAATCCGTCAACCAGAAGTTTAATGATAAAAGCAATAACAACAAGACTCAAAAGAAGCGGGAGCGTTTCCAACGCTCTGTCACTTTACGGACCGATACATCGACCCTCTTAAAACATAACCTCGGCAGTAAGAGGCCCATTGTATCCGCCACAGTGAAAGGCGAAGCCTATCCTATCACCTACAAAGTCGTTGACGCCAATACCATACGCATTGAAAATCGGGATGACAAGCGCATTATCGTAACGGTACTGCCGGGAAAACGGCCCGAAGAGAACAAATGGTATAAAATGGGAGTATATACGGCCCGCTTTGCCATGATGTTACGCAGTGTCAATGTCCAATTTACAAACACCCGCTCCATGACATTGCCCTCGTTTGAACCCTCAATCGGTGACATATTTGGACAATCGAGAAATTACGGGTCGTTGTCACCCGGATTAGGATTCGCATTCGCCACAGTAGGGACAAGATACATACAGGATGCGGTCAAAAACGGCTGGTTGATGATCCAAGACTCGTCCCTTACCAGTCCGGCTATCTATAACCGTACCAATGACTTGCAAGCGGATATAGTGCTCGAACCATTTCGGGGGCTGAAAATCACCCTGAATGTCGCCCGTAGCCATAGCCGTAACAACCAGATATATTTCATGTACGACAACACCCCTACCATACAAGGGGGAAGTTTCACCATGACCCATATAGCCATAGCCACCACTTTGCGGAAACTTTCATCGGATAACGGATACCAGTCCGACGCCTTCGATGTCTTCTTACAGAACCGGCAAATTATTGCCGACCGGCTTGAAAGTCTCTATCAGAATACCTGTTATCCCTCCGCATCATTCATAACGGATGCCAGTCTGGTAGGGACACCTTACAATAGTGAAAACGGCGGCATAAACACGAGTTCGGCGGATGTCATGATTCCCGCATTCCTGGCCGCCTATACAGGACAAGACGCAGACAAGATAGATCTCACCGCCTTCCCTTCTTGGGGAAAATTGATTCCCAATTGGAAAATCACATACGACGGACTGACAAAATTGGAAAAGATGGGAAAGTATTTCAAGAGCTTCGTTATCTCACACGCCTATAAATGCACTTATAACGTCAACAGCTTCTCATCCTATCTCAACTGGGTCAGCGTCGGAGGCGATATGGGATACACAAAAGATTCCCAGACAGGCAATCCCATACCCTCATCCCCTTACGACATATCATCCGTCAGCCTCATCGAGAGTTTCTCCCCTCTGCTTGGTGTTGACTTCACCATGAAAAACAACGTGTCGGGAAGTGTCGCCTACAAAAACAGTCGGAATCTCAATCTGAGCATCTCCTCCGTACAGATTGTCGAAGCCATCACCCAAGACATCAGTGTCGGGGCAGGCTATAAATTTACCGATTTGAAAGGGTTCTACTCCGGAAGAGGGGGAAAACAGGGGACTTTCAGCAATGACCTGACCCTTCGGGGAGATTTTTCGTTCTCAAGGACACATTCTCTCATACGCCGCATTGAACAAGGATATACACAAGCAACATCAGGGAACAAAGCCATCAGCATGAAATATTCGGCCGAGTACAAACTAAGCCGTTACATCACCCTGCAAGCATACTACGATTTGCAAATCACCACGCCCCTCATCTCTTCAAGCAGTTATCCCACCCTCAACAGTGACATCGGCGTTACGATAAAACTTGACCTGGCCCGATAACGGAACTCTCCAAACGAAAGGAAACTTCCTTTTCCTTTCACAAAGAGTATAAAACCAAGTCCATCGCTAATAAGTGTACGGATTTTCCGACAAATAGTGTAAAATCTGTATTTCAGGAGTCGTAAGTACCTTGCCTCGGCGGGCCATCATACGATTCGCCATCTCCAACACCTGAGAGACGGGGACTTTCTTAAACCCTTCCGATCCGCCTTGTACAAACGACTCAATGACTGTCCGAGGAAATCCCGGGCCATACACATTCGCCCCTACCCCGACAACGGTTGCCGTATTGAACATCGTATTGATACCCGACCGAGAATGGTCCCCCATTAACAAGCCGCAAAACTGCAAGCCGGTAGGTCTGAAACGGTGCGAAGCATAGTCCCATAATTTCACCTCCGCATAATTGTTCTTCAGATTGGAACAATTGGTATCCGCCCCGAGATTACACCATTCCCCAATCACGGCATTTCCCAAATAACCATCATGGCCTTTATTCGAATAGCCCAACATCACCACATTGCTCAATTCTCCGCCTGCCTTGCAATGCGGACCGAGGGTTGTCGCCCCGTAAATTTTAGCGTTCATATTCACCGTGACATGGCTACAGGCGGCAAAGGGGGCCCGTATGCACACCCCCTCCATAATCTCGGCATCCTGCCCTATATAGATAGGACCATTGTTCAGATTAAGAGTAACACATTGAAGTTTCGCACCCTCCTCAATAAAAAGTTTGGGCGTTCCATCGGGGAAAACCGGAGTACCCACAAGTTGGCACGAATCGGGCAGAGGCTGGGAAAGCCGTCCGGCAGTGAGTATCCGGAAATCTTTCTCCAATTCCTGACCGTTCTCCCTGAAAATATCATAGACCGCCTGAATACGCACCACCTTCTCACCGTAAACCACCTTGTTGGAAATACGGTGCGCATCAAAGTCTGCTCGTGTCCCGCAAAAAGCCAACCACACCCCTTCCGGGTCGACAAGCGCCTCCCCCGGGAGAAGCCTATCCATCGCTCCTGCCAAATTTGCGTCGGGACATACATTTCCCGCAACAAAGAGAGCCTCATCGGGAAGGACGGGATATTTCACAGCCAGATAACCCGCTGTAAGAGTCGCATAATCCCCCGGCAGATAGCGTTGCCATTTTTCCTTGATGGTGAGAATACCCACCCGTATGTCGCTGATTGCTCGGGTAAATGTAATCGGCAAGCAGGCACAATGCACCTCCGGCGTATCAAAAAGGACCCTGTTTTTCATATTTTCAACGCATTAATTTAATTTACAGCCACTGACAATCCCTCTTTACCTCTATTTATCCTCCTCATCATGAGCAGGGAGATAAAGGATAAAGGTTGTACCTCCTATCGAGACGACATCCCCATCGTCCAACCTCACCTGTTCGTGTTTACCGAGACGGTTTTGCCGGAAATAGGTCCCCGCACGGGCGGAACAGTCCCGAAGAGTATATACTGTTTCTCCATTTCTATTGCTTCCCACCTGAATGATACAATGCCGGCGCTCCAAATCGGCATCGCTACTTTCAATCGCTATGTCCACATCCGTTCCCTTGTTACGGCGGCCTATCACATTTTCACCCCAAGAGAGAGGATATTCCTGTCTTTCGCAACAATTGTTTTCAAGAACGACAAGAGTCCCATAATCCGGCACATCGGGATGCATGAAAATCTCCTCGTAAAGAAGAGAGAAGTTTTTTCCGCAATGCGGGCATACCAAATGAATGGCCATACCTTCATCGCAACGCTGCTCATTAAAGGTCACATACCCGTCACAACGGGGACACAGGACTCGTTTCATGGACAAAGCATATTTGTTGCAAAGGTAAAAGATAATCGATAGAGATACAAATCATTGCTTTTTCTTCCTCTTTATTGTACCTTTGTAGACATTCTCAAAGCTTCCATTTATGAACGAACAAATCAAACAAATCGCCGCACGGCTCAAAGGATTACGCGAAGTCCTTGACTTGACGACCGATGAGGTAGCCGCTGTCTGTGGCATCGGCACAGAGGAATATATGCGTCTGGAATCGGGAGAAGTCGATATTCCTGTAAGCGTTCTGTACCAAATCAGTACCCGTTACAAAATAGACCTGTCCGCCCTGATGTTTGGGGAGGAGCCGCATATGGAGAGCTACTTCCTTACCCGCAAAGGGAAAGGGGTAAGCGTACAGCGTACGCAAGCCTACCAATATCAATCCCTGGCGGCAGGATTCATGCACCGTAAGGCCGACCCCTTTATCGTCACTGTAGAACCGCACAAAGAGGATACGCCTATTTTCCTCAATATGCACTCCGGACAAGAGTTCAACTATGTGCTCAAAGGGCGCATGCTCTTGCAATTAGGGAGCAAGGCCCTTATCCTCAATGAAGGCGACAGCCTCTTTTTCGACTCCACCCGTCCTCATGGGATGAAGGCCTTAGATGGAGAGAGCGTGCAATTCCTTGCGATTATATTCTGAAATAAAAACTGTTCAAAGCTATATACACCATGTTAGAGAAATTCTTAAAACAGACGACTTTCTCTTCTCAAGAAGATTTTATCAAGAACTTTCAGATTAAGGTCCCTGAAAATTTCAACTTCGGATATGATGTCGTTGATGAATGGGCACGTATAGCCCCAGATAAAAAGGCGCTTTGTTGGACCAACGAGCAAGACCATCACATCGATTTCACCTTTGCCGACATCAAGCGTGAAAGTGATAAAACCGCCTCATTTTTCCTCTCCTTGGGTATCAAACGAGGGGATATGGTCATGCTCATCCTCAAACGCCGCTATGAATTTTGGTTTTCGATTATCGCCCTGCACAAAATCGGTGCCATATGTATTCCTGCGACCCATCTGCTCACCGAAAAAGATATTGTATACCGTTGCAATGCCGCAGATATAAAAATGATTGTCGCTGTAGGCAATGAGATTGTTCTCGACCATGTAAACCGGTCAGTGGCCGACTCTCCCTCTCTGAAATACCTTGTATCGATTGGACCCATCGTCCCGAAGGGATGGATTGACTTTCATGCGGGAATTGAGGCGGCTGCCCCCTTTGAGCGACCCGCTTTTGTCAATACAAACGACGATACCTCCATACTCTACTTTACCTCCGGGACGACCGGCAACCCCAAAATGGTCGCCCACGATTTCACCTACCCGTTAGGACATATCGTTACAGGCTCCTTCTGGCACAATCTCAATGAGGACAGCCTGCACTTTACCCTGGCTGACACAGGTTGGGGAAAGGCGGTATGGGGAAAACTTTATGGACAATGGATTGCCGGAGCGAATGTCTTTGTCTACGATTACGACAAATTCGTTCCCACAAAGATACTTGAGATGATTGAGGAATACCGGATTACCTCATTCTGCGCTCCCCCGACCGTATTCCGGTTCCTCATCCGAGAGAACATCTCCCAATACGACATCTCCTCGCTGCGCTACTGCACCATTGCCGGAGAGGCCCTGAATCCGAAAGTCTTTGAAGAGTTCTACCGAATCACGGGCATTAAATTGATGGAAGGCTTCGGGCAGACCGAAACTACCTTGACCATCGCCACCTATCCGTGGGTAAAGCCGAAACCCGGGTCGATGGGCATACCCAACCCGCAATACGATGTGGATTTGCTCACCAGCGACGGCCGCTCGGCGGAAGAGGGCGAACAGGGGCAAATCGTCATCCGTACCGACAAAGGCAAACCCATCGGACTGTTTAAGGAATACTATCGGGATGAAGCCCTGACCCGTGAAGCCTACCACGACAACATATACTATACGGGGGATGTCGCCTGGCGTGATGAAGACGGATACTTCTGGTTCGTAGGGCGTGCCGACGATGTCATCAAGTCGTCGGGCTATCGTATCGGACCGTTTGAAGTGGAAAGCGCTTTGATGACCCACCCCGCTGTCGTAGAGTGTGCCATTACCGGAGTGCCTGACGAAATCAGGGGTCAAGTGGTAAAAGCCACCATTGTCCTTTCGAAAGAGTATAAAGATCGGGCCGGGGAAGAGCTTATCAAGGAGATACAAAATCACGTGAAAAAGGTAACCGCTCCCTATAAGTATCCCCGTATCGTGGAGTTTGTCGACGAACTTCCCAAAACCATCAGCGGGAAGATACGCCGTACAGCGATTCGGGAAAAGTCGAACCACTGACCTCTCTCTTCGGGAATATGCCACACCCCAAACGTGTCACTGTCAAAGTAGGCAGTAATGTTCTCACCCGCCCTGACGGGAAACTCGATGTAACCCGTATATCGGCGTTGGTGGACCAAATCGCCGAAATGCACCGCCAGGGTATGGAGATTATCTTAGTCTCTTCGGGAGCTGTAGCGTCAGGGCGCAGCGAGTTGAACATGAGACCCCACAAACGGATGGACCCTGTATCGGCACGCCAACTCTTTTCGGCCGTAGGACAAGCCAAACTCATTAACCGTTACTTCGATCTGTTCCGAGAGCACGGCATTGCCTGCGGACAAGTACTGACGACGAAAGAGAACTTCTCGACCCGTCGGTACTACCTCAACCAACGCTCCTGCATGAAGGTTATGCTCGAAAACGGGGTCATTCCCATTGTGAACGAGAACGACACTGTTTCGGTAACCGAACTGATGTTTACCGACAATGACGAACTTTCGGGTATCGTCGCCACGATGATGGACGCTGAGATTTTAATACTGCTGAGCAATGTCGACGGCATATACGACGGCAATCCCTCTGACCCAAGTAGTCATATCATCCCTGAAATCACGGACAAGACACGAGTAGAACTGTCAAAATACATTCAACCCGCAAAATCCTCCTTCGGTCGAGGCGGAATGCTCACCAAATACAGCATTGCGCGGAAAGTGGCGCAAGAAGGTGTTGAGGTAATCATCGCCAACGGCAAACGTGACAACATCCTCACGGATTTGCTGATTGAAGGCAAACCGGTTCTCTGCACCCGCTTCCTGCCTACTGAACGGCCGGCCTCCAGCGTAAAGAAATGGATTGCACACTCCGAAAGTTTCGCCAAGGGAGAAGTGTATATCAACCGACAAGCTGTGCAGAAACTCTGTTCAAATCACGCCGTAAGCCTTCTGCCCATAGGAGTGACTGAAATAAAAGGAGAATTCGAGAAAGACGATATCGTAAAAATCTGCAATCCCGAAGGCAAACAAATAGGCGTAGGAAAAATTTATTGCGATAGCACAAAGGCCCGTACCCTTATCGGGCAACAAATGGCAAAACCTCTTATCCACTACGATTACCTCTATCTCGACCAGGAAGTTGAGTCATAAAGGGGTTCCCTATGTATCACCCCCTGTAGTTTTACTGTAAAACCCACTCGTTTTGAATTTCAATTGGCATAGATAGAGAATAAGATTTTTTAATCTTATTCCTTTTCACCTATCCCGTCTACCTCCGGCAGTTCGGCAGGTGGTTCGGCATCGTGGAGATTGAGGCCAACTC
>JAJQIP010000115.1 GCA_021199145.1 Porphyromonadaceae bacterium
ATCTTGTGCATCCTGCATACGCTCTTCAAGGTCCTTGTCGATAACAGATTCATCCGCAACCGGGAAATCGCTTAAATGTACGGATTGGCACGAACAGCCGTTCGTTGTCGTCAAATCGGTATAGAGCCTATCGGCGAAGAACGGAGCGATAGGAGCCATAAGCGATGCGACCGTTTTGAGGCAAGTATAGAGCGTCTGGTAAGCTGATAATTTATTGGCATCCATCTCTCCGCCCCAAAAGCGCTTGCGGTTTAGGCGGACATACCAATTGCTGAGATTGTCCTCTACAAAATCGGATATGATACGTCCCGCCCGAGTGGGTTCATAGTCGGCATAATATTTATCCACCTCCTTTATCAGACTGTTGAGCAATGAAAGAATCCAGCGGTCAATTTCCGGACGTTGAGAAGCCGGTATTTCCGCATTTGCCGTAGGTTGGAAATTGTCGACATTCGCATACAGGGCGAAAAACGAATAGGTATTGTAAAGTGTCCCGAAAAATTTGCGACGAACCTCTTCAATTCCATCAAGGTCAAATTTCAAATTGTCCCAGGGCGAGGAGTTTGTAATCATGTACCAGCGTAAGGGATCGGAGCCATATTTCTCAATAGCCGAGAAAGGATCAACCGCATTTCCCAGACGTTTCGACATTTTATTGCCGTTCTTGTCAAGGACCAATCCGTTGGAAATAACCGATTTATAAGCGCACTTATCAAAAACCATCGTTGCTATGGCGTGCAATGTGAAGAACCAACCCCGAGTCTGGTCCACCCCTTCGGCAATGAAATCGGCAGGATAAATCTTTCCGCTATCAAACAACTCTTTGTTTTCAAACGGATAGTGTATCTGCGCATACGGCATAGCTCCGGAGTCGAACCATACATCGATGAGGTCGGCATCCCGTTTCATGGGTTTTCCGCTTTCCGATACGAGCGTAATCTCATCAACATAGGGACGATGCAGATCTATTTTATCATAATTTTCCTTTGTATATTCCCCAGGAACAAACCCTTTCTCTTTGTAAGGATTCTTCTCCATGAAACCGCTGGCTATCGATTTTTCAATCTCGTTATACAACTCTTCCACAGAACCGATACATGTTTCCTCACCCTCTTCCGAACGCCAAATGGGGAGCGGAGTACCCCAATACCGAGAGCGGCTCAAATTCCAATCGTTGAGATTTTCAAGCCATTTGCCAAAACGTCCGCTACCGGTGGATTCCGGTTTCCAGTTAATCGTCTTGTTCAACTCCATCATACGCTCTTTACAGGCGGTTGACCGGATGAACCAACTATTGAGCGGATAGTAGAGGATAGGTTTGTCAGTACGCCAACAATGAGGATAGTTGTGGACGTGTTTCTCTATTTTGAAAGCCTGGTTGCTTTGCTTCATCAGCATACACAGGTTGATATCCAGCGATTCCGCTGCCTGTGCCGCCTTCTCATCGTACTTGCCGTCCACCGTGAATCGGGGGTCATAGGCATTCTTTACCCATGCTCCTTGATAAGGAGTATATGCCTCCGTGTCAACACATTCTTTTACAAAAGTGTCATCGAGTTCCTTCAGCAGGTAGAACTTCCCGGTCAAGTCGACCATGGGACGAGTTTCCCCTTTTTTGTCAATCATAAATAGGGAAGGAACTCCAGCCGCTTTAGCCACTTGAGCATCATCGGCACCAAAAGTGGGGGCAATATGTACAATACCCGTTCCCTCGTCTGTCGTCACATAATCGCCAGGGATGACACGGAACGCTTTCGTGCTGACTGACCAACTCCCATCTTCCTTTGTATCTACCGGTTTAACCCACGGAATAAGTTGTTCGTACTCCATGCCAACGAGGTCTTCACCTTTGTATTCGGCAATGACTTTGTAGGGAATAAGTTTATCCCCCGGTTTGTAGCTATCCAAGGGGAGATTCGCTGCTTTTGGGTTAAAATGGCTGTTTACCAAAGATTTGGCCAGGACAACCGTAATAGGCTCACCCGTATAACCATTATACGATTGCACGGAGACATAGCTGATTTTCGGTCCTACACAAAGTGCCGTATTAGAAGGCAAGGTCCAAGGGGTTGTCGTCCAGGCGATAAAGTAGGGGGTTCCCCATGCCGCCATTTCAGGACGGGGATTTTTTATTTTAAATTGTGCGACAACAGTCGTGTCTTTCACATCCCGATAGCATCCCGGTTGATTTAATTCGTGCGAACTAAGTCCTGTACCTGCCGCAGGAGAATAGGGTTGAATGGTATATCCTTTATAGAGCAGGCCCTTGTTGTACAGCTGTTTGAGTAGCCACCAAAGGGTTTCGATATAGCGGTTGTCGTACGTGATATACGGATTTTTCATATCAATCCAATACCCCATTTTATGAGTAAGGTCTTCCCATTCTTTGGTGTATTTCATCACTTCTTTCCGACAAGTGGTATTGTATTCCTCCACAGAAATTTTCTTGCCGATATCTTCTTTGGTAATTCCCAATGTCTTTTCCACGCCCAATTCTACAGGTAATCCGTGTGTATCCCATCCGGCTTTACGCATAACACGGAAGCCCTTCATCGTCTTATAACGGCAAAAGATATCTTTAATGGAACGTGCCATTACGTGGTGTATGCCAGGCATGCCATTAGCCGAAGGAGGCCCCTCATAGAAGACAAAAGAGGGAGACCCTTCCCGTATTTCCAGACTTTTTTGGAATATTTGTTCCTTGTCCCACTTTTTCAGGACCTCTTTATTTATCTCCGATAAATCAAAATGGGAATATTCGGTGAATTTCTTGCTCATGGAGAATGTTTCTTTATGCATTGAAAAAACGATACAAAGGTATAAAAAACATCTGAAATGCGCATGTCGGGTTTTATCGGATTGGAAAGCCAGGCCTTTGCGTTCTGAAACGGGGGAGTAACCTCTATTTACAGTTATACATCAACTCCCTTTAAACCGATACCCAATCGGTTATTGTTGAAGCGGCAAAGGCTAAGGAACCGGATTTTTTAATAGGAAACCAACTTGTTTGTTTTTGTAAAAAAATTTACCTTTGCGCAACGTGTGCAAGGGAGTAGCAGGATACTCCAAAGAAAGAGATTTTCACCTTGAGAGTAAGGTTAAGCTAAAGAGGAAAAGATTATGTATAGGACAAAAACGTGCGGTGAATTGCG
>JAJQIP010000049.1 GCA_021199145.1 Porphyromonadaceae bacterium
AACGACTACATTGATTTGGCGCTCACGGGAGAAATCTATACAAAAGGGTCATGGGGTATCAACGCACAATCCGTTTATGTCAGACTGTATAAATTCTCCGGGAACTTCTACATCAGTTATATTACCACGATTCTTGGAGATAAAGGAATGCCGGACTATTCCAAACAGACGAACTTCAAATTGACGTGGTCTCATTCGCAGGACCGGAAAGCGAATCCCAATCTGACCTTTTCGTCCAGCGTGAATTTCTCCACCAGCGGATACAGTCACAACAACCTGACCAACTACGGTAACTCCACGGACTTTACGACCAATACCACCAGTTCATCCGTCAGCCTCTCATACAACATTCCCAATTCGGTATTCAGCATTGCCCTTACAGCAAATGTGACCCAACGGAACTCCGATTCTACTTTGAACGTGTCATTCCCGAACCTTACCATCAACATGAGCCGTGTCTATCCCTTCAAACGGAAAAACCGGGTCGGTAAGGAGAAATGGTATGAGAAAATCAGTGTCACCTATACTGGGAATTTCAAGAATTCCATCCAAACCAAACAGAACCTTTTCTTGAAATCGAACCTTATACGGGACTGGGACAACGGTATGCAACACAGTATTCCTGTATCGGCTACATTCAGCGTATTTAAATACATAAACATCACCCCCTCTTTCTCGTTTACGGATCGGATGTATACCCACCGCATCATGCAGAACTGGGACCCCCAAACCGAGTCTGTCGTCAGAGATACGGTTTACGGCTTTTATAACTTGTATAACTACTCGTTCAGTTTAAGTGCGCAGACCAAACTATACGGCTACTACCGCCCCCTGCCGTTCATCGGCAAGAAAATCCCGATGATACGGCATGTCTTGACCCCGACGATACGGGTATCGGGGGCTCCTGATTTCGGGGCCTCACGATTTGGTTACTGGCAACGCTACACCCGCTTCAATTCGAACGGGACTCCTGAATTGGTCTATTATTCTCCTTTTTCCGGCAGTGCCTATGGCGTACCAAGCCAAGGGAAAACAGGCTCTGTAGGCCTCACTTTGGCCAACAACCTTGAAATGAAAGTAAATACGGACAAAGATACGACCGGCGTACGCAAGGTGAGCCTTATCGAGAATCTATCGGCGAGCATGAGTTACAACTTTGCGGCTGACTCACTGAATTGGAGCAACTTAAGCACCTCCCTACTCATAAAGCTTACCAAAAAGTTCAATCTCCAAGTAAGTGCCACATTTGACCCCTACACCTACCAACTCAATTCCAACGGGTCGGCCGTCAAAGTGAATGTTCCCCGTTGGAAGGCAGGGAAAGGGTTTGCCCGACTATCCAATGCGGGGACATCATTTTCTTATACCTTCAACAATAGCACCTTCAAACGGAAAAGCAAGAGTCCTCCCATGATGGATGACGATATGCCTCCTGAACGACCTGATGACGAAATCCTCTCCAATGCGGACCGTATTGGTGAGCGGGATAAAGAGGGAAGGGAGGACAAAGAAAAGGAAGAACTCAATATGCGTGACGGCTATCTGGTATGGGAAATACCCTGGAGCCTCTCCATCAATTACTCTATCAGCTACAGCTACGGGACATTCAACAAGGAAAAACTGGAATATAACGGGAAACTTAACCAGAATCTGAGTTTGTCGGGGAATATTCAACCCGCTAAAAACTGGTCTTTCTCCTTTTCCGCCAGCTACAACTTTGTCACCCACAAACTGGCCTATATGAACTGCAACCTGAGCCGCGACATGCACTGTTGGTCAATGAGTGCCAGCTTCATTCCCGTGGGGGCGTATAAATCGTATAACTTCAGCATCCGTGTGAAGGCCTCGATACTCAGTGACTTGAAATACGACAAGAGTGGAAACTCCTATAACGGACTCGATTGGTATTGATGAATTTCCGCTCCGGCAACCAAATCCGATGCGGAAGGAAAAGATAAATTTCCCTAAAGAATTCCCTGCTAACAAATATTTTCCTATATTTGTCGCGAAGTATCCTATGAGCCTACACCTACTTACCCCAACTTTATTATTTATAGTTTAATCTTCTGGCGATGAAAGCAAAAATATTAGTAACCGGAGGAGTCGGCTATATTGGCTCCCACACGGCAGTAGAGCTGCAAAAAGCCGGCTATGAAGTGGTCATACTGGACAACCTATCCAACTCCAACGCCGAAGTCCTTGACGGTATTAAAAACATCACGGGGATTCGCCCTGCTTTCGAGAAAATGGATATGCAGGACAAAAATGCGCTACGGCAACTTTTTGAGAAACATCCCGGTATCAAAGGGGTCATCAATTTCGCAGCTAGCAAAGCGGTCGGAGAATCGGTGAAAAAACCCCTGCTCTACTATCGCAACAATCTGGTGACAATGCTCAATTTGCTTGACCTCATGCCAGAATATGGGGTAACCGCCTTGGTCTTCTCCTCTTCTTGCACGGTTTACGGTCAACCGGATAGGTTGCCTGTCGATGAAACCGCCCCCATAAAACTGGCTCTCTCCCCGTATGGGAATACAAAACGGATTTGCGAAGAAATCATTGCAGATACAATCTATGCAGGGGCACCGTTCAAATCTGTCCTACTCCGCTACTTCAACCCTATCGGTGCACACCCTACGGCTGAAATCGGGGAACTCCCGCTCGGTGTTCCCCAAAACCTATTACCTTATATCACGCAGACGGCCATAGGCATACGCCCGCAGCTCAGTGTCTTCGGAGACGACTATGAGACTCCCGACGGTTCTTGCATCCGTGACTATATCAATGTGGTCGACTTGGCTAAAGCACATGTTAAGGCCATTGAATATATTCTGGAAAACAAAGGCGAAAAAGCGGTAGAAGCGTTTAACCTGGGTACGGGACGGGGCGTATCGGTACTTGAACTCATCCACACGTTTGAAGAGGCGACTAAAGTGAAACTGAACTATAAAATCGTGAATCGACGGGAAGGGGATATTCCCCAAATATGGGCAAACCCCGAAAAAGCCAACAAGATATTGGGCTGGAAAGCCGAAGTACCCCTCCCCGACACATTGCTCTCAGCCTGGAAATGGCAACTGCATTTACGAGAAAAAGGCATTATGTAAGAAATACTTGAAGACACCGTATTAACCCACTAATTATTTA
>JAJQIP010000116.1 GCA_021199145.1 Porphyromonadaceae bacterium
GGTATAATAGACAGAGCCCCACCGAAGAGTACTCTGAAAATCCTCCTTCAAGAGGAGGAATAGTTAAATTTTATAAAAAGCCGCTTCAAAAAGGCGGCTTTTTTTGTGGGTAAACATTTATTTGTTAATTTAGCACAGAATTGTTAAACCCTTAGAAAGGTAAAACGTAAAAAAGATTGACAAAGATTTGGATTATCATTCAAAATATTGATTCATAATGATTTATATAAAATCGTTGTGAAAGCGGAAGGGATGTACGATTTATGAAGAAATCCACTATATGGCTGTTGGCGATTATCATGGCACTCACATTTTCGAGCCTGCTCTATATCCAGATAAAGTATATAGAGAATATGGTGAAGATGCGCAATGAGCAATTTTCCGAAGCCGTAAAACGTAGTCTTTATGCCGTATCGTCACAGCTTGAACAGGATGAGACGAAACGTTATCTTGCCGAGGATATAGAAGAGAACCAGAAACGATTGCTCTCTATCGAGGTCGGCAATGTATCAGCATCAAAGCAATGGTCCGGCACTTCATTAGACGCTACCATCTCTTTCAACACCCAAGCCGGTTCTTTCAACGCTCAGGATCACATCCTGCCTTTCTCCAAGAAATCAACCGCTTCGAATGCCAACCGGGGAAGCTCTATCACCAGCACCTATAGGGATATGCAGGAGATTCTGAAAAATCAGTATCTCTACCAAAAGGGACTGCTTGAGAACGTCATTCTCAATATCCTTTCCACGGCAAGGAACCGCCCTATCTTGGAACGTATCGACACCGGAACCCTGACAAACTACCTGAAGGCGGAATTCAAGAACAACGGACTGACCATTCCGTTCCAGTTTGCGATATACGACCCGAAAAACAAAATCGTATATGCCACATCGGAATACAATCCCAAGGAAAGAGGAACGAAATATTCGATAAACCTCTTCCCCAACGACCCGATGAAACGGCAAAACCAACTGATGGTCTACTTCCCGACCAAAAAGGACTACATCTACTCCTCTGTACAGTTTGGCTTTCCATCGTTCTCCTTCACGCTCATATTGCTGATAACGTTTATCTTCACCATCTTCAAGCTGTTCCGACAGAAAAAGTTGACGGAGATGAAAAACGATTTCATCAACAACATGACCCACGAATTCAAGACCCCGATTTCGACCATCTCTTTGGCGGCCCAAATGTTGAAGGACTCCTCCGTTGAAAAGAGTCCCGAAATGTTCCGACATATCTCCACGGTCATCAACGACGAGACCAAGCGGTTGCGTTTCCAAGTGGAGAAAGTGCTGCAAATGTCCATGTTCGAGCATCAAAAGACCATGATGAAACTCACTGTGCTCGATGTGAACACCCTGATTACCGAAGTATTGAGCACATTTAAGTTGAAAGTCGAACGGTTCGGAGGAACCATTGAGGCTGACCTCACTCCCGACGATGCGTGTGTGGAAGTGGATAAGATGCACTTTACCAATGTTATCTTCAACCTGCTCGACAATGCGATAAAATATGCTCGGGAAGACGTGCCGCTGCAACTGCATGTGAGGACACGGGTAGACGGGAACAAAGTCGTTGTGGCGATTCAGGACAACGGCATTGGCATCAAAAAGGAGTACTTGAAGAAGATTTTCGAGAGATTCTATCGGGTATCGACAGGAAATGTGCACAATGTCAAAGGGTTCGGCCTGGGACTTGCCTACGTACATAAAATCGTGACCGACCTCAAAGGCACGATACGGGCCGAGAGCGAATTGAATATAGGAACAACATTTATAATAACACTACCTTTAAAAAATGATTATGGAAGAAAAATTGAGAATTTTACTGTGCGAAGATGACGAAAACCTCGGCATGCTGCTGAGAGAATTTTTGCAGGCAAAAGGCTATTCCGCTGACCTCTTCTCCGATGGGGAAAGCGGTTACAAAGCGTTCTTGAAAGGGAAATACGACTTATGCGTCCTCGACGTGATGATGCCCAAGAAAGACGGATTCACCCTGGCACAAGAAATACGTACTGTGAATGGGGAAGTCCCCATTATCTTTCTGACGGCCAAATCGTTGAAAGAAGATATTCTCGAAGGATTCAAGATTGGCGCCGACGACTACATCACCAAACCGTTCAGCATGGAGGAACTGGTTTTCCGTATCGAAGCTATCCTGCGGCGTGTAAAGGGAAAACGGGGCAAAGAGATAACCATGTACAAAATCGGTCAGTTCACTTTCGACACCCAGAAACAACTGCTCAGTATCGGGGCGAAAAGCACCAAACTCACCACAAAGGAGTCGGAATTGCTGACCCTGCTCTGCGCCCACATGAATGAGATTCTGGAGAGAAACTTCGCATTGAAGACCATCTGGATTGACGACAACTATTTCAACGCCCGCAGTATGGATGTCTACATCACCAAACTGCGCAAGCACCTGAAAGAAGACCCCTCCATCGAAATTATCAACATCCATGGCAAAGGATACAAACTCATTGCGCCCGATACGGAGATGAAATAGTCTCCCCGACAATACCTAAAAAGGGCTGTACCCACGAAAAAGGGGTACAGCTTTTTTATTTTATGTTGAAAATTCTTCATAAAAGAGGGCCTTATCCTGATAAAAAAAGGTATTTTTGCATAAAATGGTAAAGGATGATGAACGTTGCGGAAATCATTCAACAGAGCACCGACACGGCTTTTTCTTTCGAAGTACTTCCTCCTTTGAAAGGGAACAGCATTGACAAAGTTTTCAATGCCATCGACACATTGCGGGAGTTCAATCCCAAATATATCAATATTACATCGCACTGCAGCAAGTTGGTTTACAAGGAGACGGAAAACGGCCTCTACAAGCCCGTTTCGGAAAAGACACGCCCCGGGTCGGTTGCCGTAGCCGCAGCCATACAATACAAATATGGCATTCCCGCTGTTCCTCACCTCATTTGCAGCGGGTTCTCGAAGAGGGAGACCGAATATGCGCTTATCGACCTCAACTTTCTGGGAATCACCGACCTCCTTCTCTTGCGGGGAGATAAGGTAAAGCCGGAAGCCGGATTTGCCCAGCCTGTCGATAGTCATGCCCACGCCATCGACCTGCAGAGGCAAGTGAATCGGTTCAACGAAGGCTATTTTCTCGATGGGTCACGCATGGCT
>JAJQIP010000168.1 GCA_021199145.1 Porphyromonadaceae bacterium
AAGGAGATCATCTCCCGACGCGATACTTTATACAATACACCCACTCCAACGAACCGTTGGACATGGACAGCATTGTAATTTATTTATATATAGCGAGATATACCATTTTGATAAACTATCACTCATGGTCGTGCGAAAGGAAAGTCTCAATATTGTAACGAGGACGTTGCTTTACTTCAAGATATATCTTTCCGATATATTCGCCGATAATCCCAATAGCGATAAGCAGTACGCTGCCTAAGAACCAAAAAGAGAGCATGAGGGAGGTCCACCCTTCGACAGCATATCCCAAGAAGAAAGAGATCATGGTATATACCGCCACGATAAGCGTGATGAAAAGAATGAGAAACCCCATGGAAAAGATAAGGCGAATGGGCTTGATAGAGAACGATGTAATGCCCTCAATGGCGAAATTGACCATTTTACGCAAGGGATATTTCGACTTGCCCGTCAGCCGTTCTTTCCTCTCATAGGGGATAGTCGCTGTTTTATAACCGATAGTGGGGATGATTCCCCGGAGAAAGAGGTTACGTTCGGGATATTCGGAAAGAGATTGCAAGGCCCGACGGCTCATGAGCCGATAATCGGCATGGTTGTAGATGGAGTGTGCTCCCAACCAGGTCATAAGCCGATAAAACGTCAAAGCGGTGCTCCGTTTGAAGAAGGTATCATTTTTACGGGAACTGCGTATGCCATATACAATATCGAAACCCTGTGCGAAAGTGTCAACCATATCTTCAATACAGGCCACATCGTCTTGTAAATCGGCATCTATCGAGACGGCCGCATCGCAAATGTCTTTGACAGTCATAAGACCTGCCAATAGGGCATTCTGATGGCCTCTGTTTGAGGCCAGATTCAGTCCGAATATATGTCTGTCCCCCCGATACAGTTTCTCTATCAATTCCCAGGTCTTGTCTTTGCTGCCATCATTAACAAAGAGGATAAAACTGTTCTCGGAAATTTTCCCTTTTTCCGCCAGATGGCATAACATTTCGTTCAGCTGTCGGGCCGAATTCGTAAGAACGCCTTCTTCGTTGTAGCAGGGAACGACAATTGCCAATCTCATGTGGAGTAGAGGTTTAAACCGGTTTTCCTAACGACAAAAATAGGAAATTTCCTTGAAATTATAGCTTTAGGGCCTCTTGTAAGACGATTTCTCCTCTTTGCAGTTCAATCGAATAGAGATGAGTGACAGGCGGTATGGAAAAGGGCTTTAAGAAATTCTCTTTGCTGATATAGGCCGCCAGTTCGGAAATGGATGTAGAAGGTCCCGATTTCAGCATTTCTAAAACAGCTTGTTTCTGATTCTCAAGCAGTTCATTGGTCGTCCATAATATTCCGTCACAAAAACGGGTGAAAGCCGTCTCTTTTTCATAAGGGGAAAATGTAACGGTGTGATTCTGTCGGTCGACATGCACTATCTGGTGCGACACAAGGCCCATTTCTCCATACAAATAATGCGCTAAAAAGTTCATGAGTTCGCTTGGGGCAGGTTAGGCCGCTTTTTATACCGTATGCGTAACAAAGAAATGTTACGGGCATAGCTCTCTTGCCACATCGGGTGCAAGGGCACTTCGATACTCCCTATAATACGTGAAACGCGCTCATTTTGAGCTTGTGCCTCGATAGTCGCTATACCGTCCTGTGATACTTCCCGAACGACCGAGTAAACAGAATCGTTGCGATGTTGTATGACAAGCGTAATTCGGGCTTTGTCGGGGGAATCTTTCGGCAGGCCTTCCAAATCGACCGAAAATTGGAAAAGGTCATTTTCCCGGAAATTGTCATCCGCCGAGATGTTGAACGATAGAACATGTCGGTACAATCGTGGTTCGAAAAGAAAATAAGAGGCCTTATTCCATATATTGACGGAATCACCGGGAGGGGTGAGGGGAGTGGTTTTCCTTTCGACAAGCAAGTTCTTTACCGCTTCATCTTCTTCCCGAATTCTGGAAGTGACATTGGTATATATTTGAGAATATTTTGTCATGTGGTCGCTATACCACACTAATGAGGTATCAAATTGGGCCTGCGTTACGTGATGCCGCCTGAAAACCGATTGCCGCAACCGCTCCTTTTCCCCTTCTGACGCATATTTGGTGATATTGTCCGATATGGCTTCGGCCTTGTGAATATCGACTAATAAATCCTCCATTTGCGGCGGTGAGATAATATAGGAGGGAGTCTGCTCACAAGCCACAAGCAGGAAAGCGAGAAGAATGCCACTGCCGATTATGTGTGCCGTCTTGAACATCGTTTATTGTTTTTTCTCCATCTCTTTGGGAAAACAGCAGAGAGGGACTTGGAGAAAGTGCGCCGATAAAAAAGAATAAGAAGAATGACTCCTACCGATATGGCGGAATCGGAGATATTAAATATGGGACGGAAAAATTCAAAGTATTCTCCCCCCAAAAACGGCATCCATTGCGGCCAATAAAATCCGAAAAGGGGGAAATAGAGCATATCCACAACCTTACCAAATAAGAACGGTGCATATCCTCCTCCAGATAGTGTTAATACCGCCACACTACGATAGGTCGATTCGGTGAAGATTAATCCATAAAAGAGGGAATCGATAATATTCCCTATCGCTCCGGCAAGTATTAACGAAATGCAGATGATAAATCCTGTCTTATAACGAGCCGCCCGGATTAATTTACATAAATAATAGGCGATAACCCCAATGGCAACGATGCGGAACACACTAAGGAACAACTTGCCCAAAATCTCAATGCCAAATGCCATTCCATTGTTTTCGACAAAAAGGATTCTGAACCATGGGTAAATGACAAGAGATTCACCCAAAGTGAAATGTGTCTTAATCCAAATCTTTAAAACCTGGTCGACAATGAGTAACAAAAAGATGAAAAATAGGGCAATCTTCCGTTGGGTCATTTCTGCTCTTTTTTCGCATCGATGCTCAATGTAGCATGCGGAACGGCATAGAGTCTCTCTTTAGGAATCAGCTCACCTGTCTCCCGGCATATTCCGTAAGTCTTGTTTTCAATGCGAACCAATGCTGCCTGCAGATGCTGTATAAATTTCATTTGACGTTGAGCTAATTGCCCGGCTTCTTCTTTAGAGAGAGTAGTGGCGCCCTCTTCCAACAC
>JAJQIP010000208.1 GCA_021199145.1 Porphyromonadaceae bacterium
CCTTTGGGGCTAAATACCACGGCTGGAGACTTCACACAAGGGTTGACACTGATTGGACAAACGTCCCGTACGATAGATGAGCATTATACCTTGAATCGAATCAAGTGTTCGCAAGTGCATTATCAGGCCAACGAATTGACCTGCTCTTTTACCAACAGCGAAGGGCAACCGATGCAACTCACCTTCCGGGTCAGCAATCATGATGTCGCTCTCCGCTATACCCTTCCCCGGCAAGGAGAGACGGGTAGCGTGCGGGTGTTGAGTGAGAAGACGGGTTTCCGCTTTCCTGCAGAGACTACGACTTTCCTTTGTCCGCAGAACGATGCCATGGTGGGTTGTAAGCGGACCAAACCCAGTTATGAAGAGGAGTATAAGGCCGATGCCGCTATGGACGATCCTTCGTTGTACGGACACGGATATACCTTTCCCTGCCTCTTTCGTGTCGGTGAGAAGGGATGGGTGCTGGTCAGCGAAACGGGCGTTGACAGCCGTTATTGTGCCTCTCGGTTGGAGTATAGCGGTAACCTCTATCGGGTGACCTTTCCCATGTCGGAGGAGAACAACGGTAATGGCACATCCGAACCAGCTTTCGCCCTGCCCGGCCATACGCCGTGGCGCACCCTTACCGTAGGAGAGACGTTAGGACCCATTGTCGAGACCACGGTTCCGTGGGATGTGGTGGAACCCCGCTATGAGACAAAACATGACTACAAACCCGTACGGGGTACCTGGAGTTGGATTCTTTGGCAGGACGGCAGCATCAATTACGACGACCAGGTACGCTATATCGACCTGGCTGCCATCATGGGGTATGAATATGTATTGATAGACAATTTGTGGGATAGGAATATCGGCAAAGAGCGTATGGAGGATCTTATTCGGTATGCCCACGACAAGGGGGTTGACGTTCTCCTGTGGTACAGTTCGAGCGGCTATTGGAACGATATCGTACAGGGACCTATCAACCGGATGGACAACTCCATTGTCCGGAAACAGGAGATGGAGTGGTTGCAGCAACAAGGTGTGAAGGGTATCAAGGTGGACTTCTTCGGTGGGGATAAGCAAGAGACGATGCGGCTGTATGAGGAGATATTGAGTGATGCCGATGACCACGGTCTGATGGTGATTTTCCACGGATGCACCCTGCCACGCGGTTGGGAACGTATGTATCCCAACTATATGGGCAGTGAGGCGGTGTTGGCTTCTGAGAACCTGATATTTGCCCAACATTACTGCGATGTGGAGGCGTTCAACGCCTGTCTGCATCCGTTCATCCGCAACACGGTGGGTTGTATGGAGTTCGGCGGGTGCTTCCTGAACAAACGGCTCAACCGAGGGAACAGTGGCGGCTCCGTTCGTCGTACTACGGATGTCTTTGAGTTGGCGACTTGTGTACTCTTTCAGAATCCGATACAGCATTTTGCCTTGGCTCCCAATAACCTGGAGGATGCCCCGCAACTCTGTCTGGACTATCTGAAACGGATGCCCACTACTTGGGACGAGACCCGTTTCATCGATGGCTATCCTGGTCGCTTTGTCGTTCTGGCTCGTCGTCACAATGACACGTGGTATGTGGCGGCTGTCAACGCTACGGACGAACCGTTGACGCTCAAACTTGACCTTCCCATGTTGGCCGTCGGACAAGAGGTTGCCGTTTACAGTGATGACTTGCAGCGACAACCGCAATTGAAAACGGAGAAGCTGAAGCGTAACGGAACGATTTCGGTGACGGTTTTACCGCGAGGCGGCGTCGTGCTGGTCCAATAGCATCCGGGCAGATTGTCTGGCTATCGCCGTTGTTTGAAGAAGTCGGTGAGGAGGCGGGTGCACTCCTCTTGGAGGATGCCGTGGCTGACCTCTGTCTTGGGGTGGAGGATTTCGGACGAGTAGAGGCGATAGCCTCTCTTTTCGTCCGATGCCCCGAAAACGACCCTTCCCATTTGCGCCCAACCGATAGCTCCGGCACACATCACGCAGGGTTCGAGTGTGACGTAGAGGGTGCATTCGGGCATATACTTGCCGCCTAACGTATTGGCTGCTGCCGTGATGGCCTGCATCTCGGCATGGGCCGTCACATCGTTGAGTTTTTCGGTCAGATTATGGGCCCGAGCTATGACACGGTCTTTGTAGGTGATGATTGCCCCGACGGGAATCTCTCCTTGTTCGTAAGCGGCTTGTGCCTCGATGAGAGCTTGTCGCATATATTTCCGGTCAATCTCTTCGGTATCTGGTTTATTCTCTGTTTCCATTGGGAGGGTTTGTAAATAACGAGTCGTTTTACAAATATACGACAATCGTCATTCATACGGGTTTTAGCGGTTTAAAATTTAGCGAAAGCGGGAAATTCGTTATTTTTGTAAAGATGAAATTCGGATTCTGATGGCCCGACACAACGATACCGGTAAGAGCGGCGAGCAGTATGCCGCTGAATATCTTCTGACAAAGGGATATGTCGTGCGGGACATGAATTGGCGACACGGCAGGTATGAGCTCGACATTGTGGCCTACAAGGATGGGTTGCTGGTTGTCGTCGAGGTGAAGACCCGTTCTTCGGATGTGTATATCCGTCCCGAAGAGGCGGTGACTCCCGCCAAATGCCGACGTATCATTGATGCCGCCGATGCGTATGTAAAGTTGTATGACCTGCCCTTTGAGGTTCGCTTCGATATTATCGCCTTAATAGAAAAAGCTGACGGGACCTATGATATCGAGCATATTGAGGAGGCTTTCTTTCCGACATTACACTGAAAAATATGGATATTGAAACCTTACGTGATTTTTGCCTTTCGTTGCCGTATGCCACGGAATGTTTCCCCTTTGACGAGGAGTGTCTGGTTTTTGAGGTGAAGGGGAAGATGTTTCTTTTTACCGACCTCAGTTCGCTTGAAACCCGAGTTAATGTGAAGTGCAATCCCGACTTGGCTCTTCTTTTGCGGGACCGTTACGACTATGTAACTCCGGGTTACCACAGTTGTAAGAAATATTGGAATACGATTGATTATGGTCGGGCGCATGACGATGAGATGAAGCGATGGATATGTCACTCTTATTTTGAGGTGGTGAGGAAATTTCCCCGTCGTGACCAACCCCTCTATTT
>JAJQIP010000128.1 GCA_021199145.1 Porphyromonadaceae bacterium
TCGATATCCGTTCACCGCCCAACGAGTTCATGAGGGTCGATTTGCCCACGTTGGGGTTGCCTACAATATTTACAAAACCTGCCTTGTGCATATTTCTATTTTAAAACGCAAAAAAGACGGCACGATTGCCGTCTTTTGGCTTTCAAGGAAACTCTTGACGGTCCTCTTTATTGTTGTTCTTCTTCTTTGTCTTCGTTATCGAATTGGCTGTCGGTAACATCCCGCATATCCTTAGGGTCATACCCCCATTTGAGGTAGACTGACCCCCAGATAAATCCGGCACCGAAAGAGGTCAGAATGATTTTATCTCCCTTTTTGAATTTCTTTTCCCAATCGCTTAAGCAAAGAGGTATAGAAGCAGCACTGGTATTCCCGTATTTCTCGATAGTAACGACTACCTTTTGCGGGTCAATCTCCATACGGCTGGCAATCGCCTCGATAATGCGGAGGTTGGCTTGGTGCGGAATAAACCAGTCAATGGCATTCACTGTCAAATTGTTCCGGTTAAGAATCTCTTCCGAAACCTGGAGCATCAATGATACGGCATATTTATAGACAATGCGCCCTTCTTGGTAGACAAAGTGTTCCCGGTTGGTGACGGTTTCAATACTGGCGGGCCGTACGGAACCTCCAGCTTTCATGTGGAGGAAAGGCAGACCCACACCATCGGTATGGATAATGGAGTCCATGACTCCGTACTCTTCTTCGGTAGCTACGACCAAGGCGGAAGCCGCCGCATCTCCAAAGAGAGGGCAAGTCGACCGGTCTTGGTAGTCGGTGATGGATGACATTTTTTCTGCCGATACCACAATGACCTTCTTAAACATTCCGCTCCGCACATACGATGTGGCCGCTTGCAGGGCTACGATGAAACCCGAACAGGCCGCCTGTATATCGTAGCAACAGACATTGTTGATTCCTACTTTTCGGGCGATAATCGATGCCGTGGAGGGGAACCGATAGTCGGGCGTTGATGTCGCACAAATGACTGCTTCTATTTCACTCGGAGAGGTATTGGTCTTATAGAGCACTTTTTTTACGGCTCTTGACCCCATTTTTGAACTACCCAATCCTTCTCCTTTCAGTATGTGACGGGTCTTAATGCCAACACGAGAGGTAATCCACTCGTCGTTGGTGTCTACCATTTTCGATAGCTCCTCGTTAGTGAGAATGTCGCCGGGCACATAAGAAGCCATGCCCGCAATCATAGCATTTACCATAGATTAGTTAAAAATACACACATGCCTCTTTTCTATCGATTGAAGGTCTGTGTGCATAATAAGGGTGTGACAATTTTACAGAAACCGGGTGCTTGAAAGAATCGGTACGGAGAGAGGACTTTTGTCCTCTCCTTAGACGGCAGCCTCTTTTTCAATGGCCAATTTGCCACGATAGTAACCACATTCCCCGCATACTGTGTGGTAAACGTGCCATGCGCCGCAGTTGGGGCATGCTACTATTGTGGGTGCAACGGCCTTATAGTGGGTTCTTCTTTTGGCTGATCTCGATTTTGATTGTCTTCTTTTAGGATGTGCCATTTCTCTATAAATTTATAGTCTAATTTTCTTTTATCTTTTTCAAGGCGTTCCAACGTGGGTCTGCCTCTTCCTCTTCAGTTATGTTTGCAGCACTATGCGCTTGCAACAACTGTTCCATTTCGGGATTGCATTGCCCTTTGGGATGCCTATGTACCAAAGGAATGGCCAAGGCAACGCATTCATACAGGTACCAGGTCAAATCAATGCAACCTTCCGCTTCGGGGACAATGATGAGGTTGTCATCTTCTTCCCCCTCTTCCTTACCCAATTTCACGAACAGGGTCTCTTTCGTATCCACCGGCCACTCCATGTCGTCGAGACATCGGTCACACGGTATGGTGATTACCCCCTTGATTGTGAAATGCAGTTCGAAAGTGTCACTTATGCGGTTTAGGGTCACTTGGACGGTAAGATTTCCTTTTTTTATTTCGGAGTCCTCAATCCCTGAAAAAAAGGAGGCATCGAGCACATATTCATATGTGTGAGTGCCTACACTTAAGCTTTTCAATGGAATCGTATACCTATCGTCCTTTCCCACCGTTCTCTACCGTTAAGATTTTGCAAAGGTATAAAAATAATTATTCCTGTACAAAATCCGCCTAAAAAATTTAAAGAGAGGCCTTGGAGATGCAGATTATCAGTAACTTACAGAATAAATAATCACACATATATCAAGCGAGTTTCATCTCTATGCGGAAAGTGGTGCCTCGCCCCAATTCCGACTCTTTGACGTAAATCGTTCCTCCGTGGTACTCCTCGATAATACGTTTTACGAGGGTGAGACCCAGACCCCATCCCCGCTTCTTGGTTGTGTATCCAGGATGGAATATGGTTTTGAAACGGTTGCGGGCAATCCCTTTGCCGGTATCCTTGACATCAATATAATAGTGGGTATTGTTCAGGGAGAGGTTAATATCGATGGAGCCTTCACCGTCCATGGCATCAATGGCATTTTTGCACAGATTTTCAAAGACCCATTCGATGAGAGGCCGGCATAACGGTTGCGGGGCGATTTTCTTTTCCGGGGTATGCACCGCTATTTGTACTTTCCCGGAGATGCGGTGCCGCATATAATCGACAGCCGCCTCTATCGTTTCCACCACATCGACCGGTTCCCGTTCGGGCTGTGAACCGATTTTCGAAAAACGTTCGGCAATGACCGACAACCGCTCCACATCTTTTCCCATGTCCTGGACGATTTCTTTGTCCACCTCTTGCATGGAGAGTACATCGAGCCAGGCCATCAAGGAGGATATGGGCGTGCCGAGCTGATGGGCCGTCTCTTTTGACAGACCGACCCATACTTTGTTTTGTTCGGCTTTCTTGCTGCTCATCAAGGCAAAATAGGCGATGGCGAGGAAGAGCAACATGACTCCCAGTTGTATATAGGGAAAGTAGGCATGCCGTTTCAACAATGTAGATTCGTCGAAATAGAGGTATTGTGAGGTAGTCGGGTCGATGTAGATTTCAATGACCTGCTGTTTCTCTTTGAGAGAGCGTAGCTTGCGTTGCAGAAATTGCTCCCCGTGTCGTTCGGGGATATTGATGTTGTGGGTTTGCAGGATATTGTCGTTGCTATCGGTGATGATAATGGGAATGGTGGTATTGCTCTGCAAAATTTTCAACACGAGATTCATGTCGATATCGGTCTGGCTACTGGCGACCGACCGTGTCGCTTCGGCCCAAATCTCTATTTTGTTACGCTCTTCGAGCGAGAGATCCTTGACCAATCGGTCGGAGATATAGAGAAACAGGGCGACCAATATCAGGGCCGTGATAAGGAAGGCGATTTTCACTTTCTGCCGTATGTCGTAAAGGTTGTAGTGCGGCATGGTATTTTATTTTAGAAACGTATTTTTATAAAAAACGAATGCGACTCCTTTTTATTGTTTCTGCGATGACAATCCCTTCTATCGGGGTATAAAAAAGTCTGCCTGGAAATTTACAATTCCCAGGCAGACCTATCTTATAACAGACTTTTATTCGGCGTTGAGCGTAAAGCGACGGAATTCCGTTACGGTGAGGTCCTTATCCTGCGCTTTGAGGTATTGTTCGATAGATTGCTTGGGATTTTTTACAAATTCCTGTTGTAGCAGGGTAAACTCCTTGTAATATTTCTGTAAGGAACCTTGAGCGATGCGGTCGAGGAGGTTTTCAGGCTTTCCGGCTTCACGGGCTTTGTCCCGGGCAATTTCAAGCTCTTTCGCAATGATATTTGCGGGAACCTCTTCCGGACGGACGGAAACAGGATTCATAGCTGCTACCTGCATGGCCACGTCCCGAGCCACTTGGTATTCAACGTTCGGTTTGTTAAAGCCGACGATGGTCGCCAATTTGTTTCCCGGGTGGACATAAAATATGGTCGATGCCGCCGAAAGGAAATCAAAATAGCCCAATTCCATTTTTTCGCCTGTGATACCACTTTGGTCGGTAATCCGTTCAGCGATAGTACGGCCTTCAATCTTCAGCGCCTTCAGGGCTTCCATGTCAGCCGGCTTGTTCTCCATGGCCGCATCGAGGATTTTCTGAGTCAGCGCAATGAAATCCTTGTTTTGAGCCACAAAGTCGGTCTCACACTTCAGGGCCACGATAGCGGCGTAACCCTCTTTGTAGGTGGCGAGTACACAACCCTCAGCCGCTTCCCGGTCTTCCCGTTTGGCGGCGATGGCCTGTCCTCTTTTCCGTATAATCTCTATCGCACGTTCGAAGTCGCTGTTAGATTCTTCAAGCGCCTTCTTGCAGTCCATCATACCTGCTCCGGTCATTTTGCGGAGTTTGGTAATATCAGCTATTGTAACAGCCATATCTTTATCTTTTTAAGTTTTCTGTTTTTATGAAATGATAAAGAGCAAGTCCCGTACCGTTTTTGCGGGGCTCACTCTTTGCCGTAATTGTATTTGTGCCTGTAGGAGAATGACGATTATTCTTCGTCTTCGTTTTGTCCTTTCATTGCCTTGGCAGCCACATTGGCGTTGAGGGCCTCGTCTTCGGCTTTGGTCCGTTTGATGCGGGTTTTACGTTCTTTCTTTACCGGGACTGCATCGCCTTGTGCTTCAGCCGCTTCAGCATCCACTTTCTCTACTTTGCGCTCTTCCAGACCTTCGGCAATGGCCCCGCATACGGCATTGAGAATCACCTCAATCGATTTGGTGGCATCATCGTTGGAAGGAATGGCGAAGTCGATGTTCGTCGGGGCGGAGTTGGTATCGACCATACCGAAAACAGGAATACCCAACCGGTTGGCCTCATGTACGGCAATGTGCTCTTTCATCACATCGACTACGAAGATGGCTGCCGGCAGACGGGTCAGGTCGGCGATACTGCCGAGGTTCTTTTCCAGTTTGGCCCGTTGGCGGGTGATTTGCAGTTTCTCCCGTTTGGAGAGGTTGATAAGTGCCCCCTCCTTATCCATCTTGTCGATGGAGGACATTTTTTTCACCGCTTTACGGATGGTGGGGAAGTTAGTCAGCATTCCGCCGGGCCAACGTTCTATCACGTAGGGCATGCCCAATTCGGTTGCCTTAGCCGCCAATAAATCCTTGGCCTGCTTTTTGGTCGCCACGAAGAGGATTTTTTTGCCTGATTTGGCGATTTGTTTCAGTGCGGCTGCCGCTTCATCGATTTTGGCCACCGTCTTGTGGAGGTCAATGATGTGGATACCGTTGCGCTCCATGAAAATGTAGGGAGCCATTGCCGGGTTCCACTTTTTTTTCAAGTGGCCGAAATGTACACCGGCTTCTAATAGTTGGTCGAATGTTGTAATAGACATTTGTTTTTTATTTGCTTGTTTACTTTCTACGAAATCAATTTCCAAGTAGTCGTGCCGTATGTCCTATCTGATTTGTGGTATCAGTCGAGTCTTGGAAATTTGGATACTAAACATCGCAATTGTCCGGAAATACTTCCTTAACGTTTGCTGAATTGGAATCTCTTTCTTGCTTTGGGACGTCCCGGTTTCTTCCGCTCTACAATCCGTGAGTCACGGGTCATAAAACCTTCGGCCTTGAGTGCGGGTTTATCTTCGGCATTGATTTTCACCAAAGCACGGGCGATAGCCAAGCGCAAGGCTTCTGCCTGTCCTTTAGAACCACCCCCGTTGAGATTTACCATGATGTCGTATTTTTCAGCGACATTCAACGTATTGAGGGGTTGTTTTACAACATATTGCAGAATGCCCGAAGGGAAATATGAGGTAAGTTCTCTTTTGTTGATGGTAATGGCACCCGAACCCTCTTTTACGAATATGCGGGCTACAGCGGCTTTACGTCTTCCTATTGCATTAACTACTTCCATACGGCTTATTTAAGAGTGTTTATATCGATAACTTTGGGTTGTTGGGCTTCGTGCGGGTGTTCGCTGCCGGCGTAGACATGGAGGTTACGCATCATTTGGCTTCCCAAACGGTTTTTGGGGAGCATACCTTTGACCACTTTTTCCATCAGAAAACGAGGTCCTTTTTTCATCAGGTCAGCCGGTGTATACATACGTTGGCCGCCGGGATAGCCCGTAAAACGGATATAGGTGCGATCATTCCATTTCTTGCCCGTAAGCACCACTTTTTCGGCATTGATGACGATAACGTTGTCTCCACAATCTACGTGTGGGGTGAAATTGGGTTTATATTTCCCTCTCAGAAGTTTGGCAATCTTGGTGGCGATACGACCCAGTACTTGGCCGGAAGCATCTACCACAACCCACTCTTTTTGAACAGTTTCCTTGTTCGCCGAAATGGTTTTATAACTTAACGTGTCCACTTTTTAATTTTTTAATAGTTAGTCATTTACAAGTGAGCATCGCCCCAACGTCCTGGCCAAAGGAGTGTTGTTTTCGATGCCCCGGGGTTGTTATTGTGGTAATAATCGGACTGCAAAGGTACGTTTTTTGTCTATATTCCAAAAACTTTTCTCCAAAATTTTTTCTCCTTTTCTTTTTTCCTGTGAGAAAAGCCCTTTTCACGCTTTTTCGACTCGGATTTTATTATCTTTGTCCGTTAGCAAGAGATGAATAACCCTGTTCCCCGTTCGTTTATAAAATGACCTTTACACATTATAGGAGATGCATAGTCCAGGATTTATTGCCGGTGTATTGGGTGTAGGTATAGCTGTCTTGTCGGGTTGTTCGTCCGGTACGATGCCCTCTTCGGGAAGATTGACCGAAGTGGCCGTCGCTTTTACCTCTCCGCCTGACACGACCCGGACCAAGGTGTGGTGGTTTCACGGGGAGACAGAGACGACCCGTGAGGGAATCACGGCCGACCTTGAAGCCTATCGTCAGGCCGGAGTAGGCGGTGTGGTCTATTACGACCAAGTCCACAACAGTTCTACTCCCGATGCATTCGAGGCCCTATCGCCCGATTGGTGGGAGATGCTCCTGTTTGCCGCTCAAGAGGCGGAACGATTAGGCCTTACCTTTGAGTGCCATGTCTCAAACGGCTATGTAGCCGGTGGCCCGTGGATTACTCCCGACAAAGGTATGCAGCGGCTTGCCGCCACCGATACAGTGTTGCAGGGAGGCAGTCGGGTGGAGGTGGCGTTGCCTCGTCCCGCTTCTACCTATTATAAAGATGTGGCGGTTCTGGCCTTCCCTTCTACAGGAATTTGGCTGGAAGAGAGCCGTCGGGAGGTGCCTCTGATATCTTCGAATATACCTTCGTTCGATGCCGAAGCGGTATTTGTTCCTGGGAAAAAACTGGTCTCGATTCCCGTTCAAGAGGCGGGAAAGTCGGTCTACCTCACTCTCGATTTCGGACATGCGTTTACCGCCCGGAGCCTTACCTACCAGACCGCACCCCGAGGCAAGGCGACTACCAGTGCGACAAATGTACCTGGTCCTCCGGGAGAGACTTTTGTCGGTACCGGTTATCAGGAGTTGCCTCCATTGGGACAGCTTGAAGTTTCGGACGATGGTATCCATTATTGTCCTGTATGTGATATTCAGCCCATCTATAAGGCCCATTCATCGTGGCGGCAAAAGACGGTCGCTTTCCCGACGGTCACGGCCCGTTATTTCCGGTTGAATTTACACGATTGGCAGGCTCCCGGCATTTCTCCCGGATTGCAGTTGGGCGATGTTACCCTTTCAGCCCGAGCCTGTGTCGATTTGTGGGAGGAAAAGGCGGGCCTCTATTCCGAATATGTCGCTCCTGATCGTACCCCTTCTTACGAGATATCGGAGGTGATTGATCCCTCATCTTTGGTCGATTTGACCTCTTGTCTCGATGCGGAGGGTGTTTTGCGTTGGGATGCACCGGCCGGAGAGTGGGTGGTGTTACGATTCGTCCATCTTCCTACAGGCAGCAAGACCAAGCATGGTCGGCCCAATCTGATTGGACTGGAGTGCGACAAGATGTCGGCCGAAGCTGCCGAGTGCCAGTGGCAGCACTATTTCGGGGCGATAGCCGATACGTTGAAGCGGCACGGCATAGCTCTGCAAGGCATGGCAATGGATAGTCACGAAGCCGGTTCGCAAAACTGGACCCCCGGTTTTGAACAGGAGTTTGCCCGTCGTCGGGGGTATGATATGTTACGCTATTTGCCTGTGATGGCAGGGTATGTCGTGGGTTCAAGTCGGGAGTCCGACGCTTTTCTCTACGATGTGCGCCGCACGATTGCCGATGTGATTTCCGATAACTACTACGCCACGTTCGACCGTTTGTGTCGGGAGCGTGGTCTTGACTTTACAGCCCAGGCCACCGGCAACGCTTTGTGTATCGTGGCTGACCCGATTCAGGCGAAAGGGCGTGTTTCGAAACCGCAAGGGGAGTTTTGGGCCATTCATCCCGACGGAAACTATGATATCAAGGAGAGTTCTTCGGCCGCCCATCTTTACGGCAAGACCATCGCTTCGGGCGAAGCCTTCACCGACGCCCACTTTTCCCACTCCTTAGCCTATCTCAAACAGTTGGCCGATTATGCCTACTGTTTCGGACTGAATGAGTTTGTTGTCTGTGCCTCGGCCTATCAGCCGTGGCTTGACCGGATTCCCGGCAATACAGGCGGTGGGCGGCATTACTGCCTCCAGCGCAATAACCCGTTTTGGGCCTATAGTCGGGGTTTCTGGGATTATCAGGCCCGTTGCGCCTATGTGATGCGACAGGGAAAGCCGGTTGTCGATTTGGCGGTGTATCTGGGGGAGAATGCCCCCGTGAAGATATTGACCTATCGCCTGCCCGATATCCCTTCCGGATATGATTTTGATGCCTTTACTTCCGATGCGCTTTTCACCCGTATGGAGGTTCGTGACGGGCTGTTGACCGTGCCCGACGGCATAAGTTACCGGTTGATGATTCTGCCCCGTTCCGGAGAGATAACCTTTGCCGCTTTACAGAAAATCGCCACCCTGGTAGCTGGCGGTATGCCGGTGTATGGCCCTCGCCCCACCGGTTCTCCCACTCGAGAGGATATGGGTCGGGAGGCGGACTATCAGGCTTTGGTCTCCGCTCTGTGGGGAGCGGAAGCGTCTCTGCAAGGAAGCCATACCTATGGAAAGGGAACGATCTATTGGGGTATGCCGTTGGGAGATGTCTTGGCCTGCCTTGACCTTCCGCCCGATGTGGAGGAAAAAGCCGGAGATGTAAAAGCTGATAAGCTCTACTTTGCCCATCGCCATCTCTCCGATGCCGATATCTATTTTCTCGACAACCATACCGACCGAGCGGTCTCCGACACCTTTACTTTCCGGACGCGTTGGCATGCGGCTGAACGGTGGAATCCCGTCAACGGAGAACGTTGCTGTTTGTCCTCCTCTCCCTCGGATACTCTTTCCCCTTCGTTGGCCTTGCGGTTAGCCCCTCGGGAGTCTTATTTCGTGGTCTTTTCCGCAGAAGCCTCCGAGATCTTGCCCTCAGTCGTATGGCCGGGTGAGGGTAGGGAAGAGGCTATTCCCGGAGAGTGGAGCGTCTATTTCGACCCTGCTTGGGGAGGACCGGGGGAGGTGCTTTTCCCGACTTTAGACGATTGGACGACCCATTCCCAACCCGGAATCCGATACTATTCCGGTACGGCGGTTTATCAGAACCGGTTTTCGGTACACCGTGTTTCCCCCGACGAACGTCTCTATGTGAAAATCGCTTGTCTTAATGGGGCTGTCCGAGTCGTAGTGAACGGACGGGAGGTAGGTACCGTCTGGTGTTCCCCTTGGGAACTTGAGATTACCCCTGCCGTGCAAGAGGGAGAGAATGCAATTGAACTACAGGTCGTCAATTCGTTGATGAACCGTATGATTGGCGATGCCTCCCTGCCGGCCGACGAGCGGTTCACCTATGCCTATCCCGAAATAGCCACGGCGGATGATTCGTTAGTTCCCTCCGGTCTTGTAGGGCAAGTATCGATAGAATATCGATAAAAATTAAATTATGATTGTTTTTTGAAATAATAAGAAAAAGTTGTTCCGTTTCACAAAAAAAGTGTACCTTTG
>JAJQIP010000053.1 GCA_021199145.1 Porphyromonadaceae bacterium
TTACAGACTTCCAGCTTCATGTCGGCAGCCTCCTTCCAGGAGACCACGAAGGTACTCAACGAGGCGGCCATTAACGGGAAAGTCGATACTCTGGAGGGAATGAAGGAGAATGTCATTTGCGGCCACCTTATCCCTGCCGGTACCGGACAACGGGAGTTCGACCGTCTTATCGTCGGGTCGAAAGAGGAGTTTGACCAGGCTTTCGCCAACCAAGACGAAGTGGCTGAAACGCTTTGATGATTGACCCTTGTCTATATAAAAGGCTCCGTTTCCGATAGGGAACGGAGCCTTTTTGTATTTTGTAAGTGACGAAAGAATTTCAATAAACGCCTTTAGAAATAGCGGATTCCCATAATCTCCCGCACTTCCCGTAATGTCTTGGCCGCACTTTCACGGGCTTTTTCCGCCCCTTGTGCGACCACTTTGCGCATATAGTCGTCGTTGTTTTGTATCTCCAGAATGCGTTCCCGTATGGGAAGAGTTACTTTCAGAATATCTTCGGCCAGTTGTTTCTTCATATCCCCGTAGCGTATTTCGCAGGTATTGTATTTCTCCTCAAAATAGGCCACTGTTTCGGGTGCTGAGACCGTTTCCATAATCGTAAACAGGTTGGCCACAGGTTCGGATTTGGGGGCGTTCGGTTCTTTGGGCCCCTCATCGGTAACGGCCCGCATAACTTTTTTGCGCAAGGTCTTTTCATCGTCCAGCAGGTAGATGCAGTTCCCTTCCGATTTTCCCATTTTCCCGCTGCCGTCCAGCCCCGGAATTTTTATGGATTCTTTGCCGAAGTTGTAGCTGGTCGGTTCCGGGAAGTACTCCACCCCATACAGCGTATTGAACCGCCGGGCAAACCGCCGGGTCAGTTCGAGATGTTGCTCCTGGTCTTTCCCTACAGGTACCTTGGTGGCTCTGTGTATGATGATGTCGGCGGCCATCAGGGTGGGGTAGGTCAGCAGTCCGGCATTGACGTTTTCGGGCTGTTTGCGCACTTTCTCCTTAAAAGAGACAGTCCGTTCCAATTCGCCGATATAGGCGTGCATATTGAGCAGCAGATATAGTTCCGATACTTCGGGAACATCACTTTGTATAAAGAGGGTGCATACCTCCGGATCCAGGCCTGCCGCCAGGTATTCGGCGAGAATGCTTTTTACGTTTACCGAAAGCATTTTGGGGTCGGGATGGGTGGTCAACGAGTGCAAATCGGCGATAAAGAAATAGCACCTGTTCTCGTGCTGCATCCTGACGAAATTGCGTAATGCCCCGTAATAATTCCCCAAATGCAGATTTCCTGTAGAGCGGATACCGCTCACGACAATTTCTCCCATGATATTGATTTTTCAAATCTGTTCGTAAGGCAAAAGTAAAAAAAAATGGTGAATAAAGAAAAAGCGGTGAATATAGTATATATTTATTATTCTCTTTTGTAAATCTGGGCGATGTGGCACCGGAATTTTCGCCAGGGGTGTGGAGTGGAAGAGTTTCGGATAAGGATGAGCATTACACCGATGAGGATGAGCAGAATCCCTCCCGCCAATCGTCCGGTGAAAGGCTCCTGAAAGATGACCACTCCAATCGTCACGGTGGTAAGGGGTTCCAAGGCACCGAGTATGGCGATGGGGGTGGGTCCGATGAGGCGTATCCCTATCGCCATGGTTACCAAAGAGATGACGGTGGGGAAGAGGGCCAGTAGGACGGCAAAGAACCACATATAGGGAGTCGTGAGTCGTTGCAGCGGATGTGTCGCTCCCATAAAGGAGTGTGCGACAATGGTGAGGATGCACCAGAGGAGGACGTAGAAGGTGAGCTTGATGGAGGGTATCCTTATCTTGGTTTGGTTGATAATGATAATGTATAGGGCATAGGAGAGAGAGGATGCCATGACGAGGGCGATGCCCGTTGTGCGGAGGCTCCCCTCTCCGGTACCGCCGTAGAGTAGGGCGACACCGCCCAGGGCCGATAAAATGGAGAGGATGACCGGCAGAGTAACCTTCTCCTTGAAAAAGAGGGCCATGATGACGGCGACGATAATGGGGTAGACAAACAGCAGGGTGGAGGCGACGCCGACCTCAATATAGAAAAAGCTGTTGAAAAGGGTCAGGGAGGAGGTGGCGAACAGAATTCCCAATCCGCAGAAAATCAACCCCTCTTTCAGGGTGATGCCGAAAGGGATTTTCCGGATTTTCATCAAAACCACCAGGAGAAGTGCCGCTAAGAGATACCGGTAGAAGAGGACCGAATCGGCCGTAATGCCGACTTTGTATAGAAAGAGGGCACCGAGCGGATTCGTACCGTAGCTGACGGCCGACAAGATGCCGTATATCGAACCTTTTGTTTGTGGGCTCATCCTCCGGTTTTTGCCGCAAAATTACGGATTCGTCGCTCTTTACCCCTCTTTTCCCCTCCGGTTTGAGACAATCCTTTTGATTTTTCGACTGTTCTTTTTGCTGTTTCCGGAGATAGATTGCTCCCTTTCACACGGGAGAATTCAACCTTCTCTTTTGGGGGGGTCGTTTTTGGATAGATTCCTTAAAAAGGCAAAGGAAATAGTTCTTCGGATTTATTTCCGTTTTCCCTCTTTCTTCTCTTTCTTCAACTCTTTGTCCGGATTTTCTTCCGGGAGGTCGTAATTCTCTTCCTCTTCTTCCTCCTCTTCGGTGTTCAGATGTTCAATGGGGAGTTGGCGGCGGAAAGCCTCTTTAAACGAGATAATCGATTCCGTACGGGCGAGTCCCAGCGGATGCAATTAAGTATGGATAATCAGGAGCACATGGCTGTTGTTCTTGGCATATATCTTCAGGAACATATCGTATTGACCGGTTGTGTAGTGGCACTCCACGATTTCGGGAATGCGCTGCAACTTCTCTATGACCTCCGAAAATTGTCCGGGCTCTTGCAGATAGACTCCGATATAGGCGCATGTCTCAAATCCGATACGGTTGGAGTCTAAGGTGAATTCCGACCCTTTGATAATGCCTAAGTTTATCAGTTTCTGTACACGTTGGTGTATGGCCGCTCACGATACGTTACAGATACGGGCGACTTCGAGTAACGGAATGCGGGCATTGGGCGCAATAAGCT
>JAJQIP010000073.1 GCA_021199145.1 Porphyromonadaceae bacterium
GCTTTGTACCGACAATATAGATAGCGGAGATGGAGGTACCGTCATTGTCTGATGATGTTCCAGCAATCTCGGACGAGGTATCAGCTTTCCAACGAATATAGAGTTGTGCTTGGTTGTTGGCCTCCTCGGGAAGGGTGAATGTCTCGGTGTACCATACTTTGTTTGTCTGCATGTAGATAGTACCCACGGTTGTCCAATCGGTCCCGTTGGTGGAGTAATCGACATTTACTTTTTGATAGGCGTTGTAGTTGTAGAGCATCGATGAGGTCACGTTAATTTGGGTAAAAGCCTCCGCATTAACCATCGTCTGGAAGTAATAGTCGCCGAGTCCGGTTGTTTTCCAGTTGACGGCCGCTGGCATTCCTTCATAACCTCCTGCTGCTACCGTCGATTTGTCGAGCCAACTTGATATGGTGCCCTCAGCATTACGGAGTACCAGGGAAGTAGCATCGTTGCCATCGGAGTAGAAGTCAGCTATACGGCTCGAACTTCCGCTGTTGTAGAAGTCCCATCCTACAATATAGTCTACGGCGTCGTAGTTGGCCGTGATGTTTATGTCCTCATCCATTTTCACGGAAATCTCTTTTGAGGTCTCTCCCGTACTCCAATGGGTAAAGGTGAGGATGGGGTTGTCCGAAGCGGAGAGCATCACATTGGTGCCGGCCTCATATAGGTTGTTGCCGTCGACAACTGTCGGTTCGGGCGAGAGAGTTACCATATAGTCGTTGGCACCGCCTACAACATCCACACTTAACGAATAGGTCTCTACGGTTGCAAAGTTGGCGGTCAAGACCACATCACTGTTCAAGACATAGCTGAAATCCGGTTCAGTGGAGACCACAGTACCTGAGTTGTCAGTCCAGTTTACAAAATCGTACCCTAAATTTTCCGTTACGGAAAGGGCGATGGAGGTACCTTCGTTGAAAGTCGACCCGATTGGGCTTTGGGCTATAGTCGCCGCTCCCTCCGGGGAGACAGCAGTCGAAAAGGTGTAAGTCGTTACCTCTTCCGGTTCCCCAGTATAAGTACCGCTGATGCTGACATTGGCAATACCTACTTGTTTGTTATTATCCAAACTGTATATGTAGATGACCAAGGAGATGGCATCGCTTGTGGTTATCCCTTCAACGGTGTAGCTGGGGTGGGATGCATCCTCATAATCCGAACTATTCCGGTTGGGAAGGAATGAGCCCAACAAGATGGATTGGTCTTCACTCTTTAAATAGACATCCATGTTTCCTCCTCCTGTTCCAATCCGGACGGCATCAAATGAGACCGCTGTGGGGGTAAATTCAACCCCTTTTTGGGGAGTGACGCTGAATGTCACGGCATCGGTCTCTGCGTCACCCGACGCTTTAGCACTTGGCTGTATCAGGGTAAATGTCGTATTAAATTCTGTCCTTGTAGAGTAGTAGGAGAGGTTGCTTCCTATGGAAACAACATTCAAGGAGAAGAGATCATCTTCACTCAATGTGGCTACCTGTCCGGCCGTTCCTAAGTTGAAAGGCCATGTGGCACTCCAAGTCTGTGCTTTTATTGCTGATGGAGACAGAAATGTCAAAATGGCCATCAACAACATGAAAAGAGAATTTTTCCTCATGGTAAAAAATTTATATGGTTTTGAAATTTTTTGCGTCTGATTTTCTTTGCAAATATATTTTATTTCTTTCTCTCTACAAAATTTAGGATTCCTTTTTATATATGTATTCTTTTGTAAAAAATCGAAAGTTTTCAAGAATTTTCACTGTATTGCGGATACAAGAGGCATGATGTATAAGAGATAGGCTGAATATATCAATCGATGGTATCATAAAAAAGCACTATCGGATTTTCCGATAGTGCTGAAGATTGAGAAATCCAATAGCACAGAAATTAAGGAATGAATTGTCCCCCCCCCTTTTGTGAGCATCTTTTGTGGGGAATTTTCCCTAAAAGGTAAATAGTCAGTCATCGTGCGGCTTGTTGCGTTGGATGGCATTCACATATATATCGTATAATTGCCGACGTAAGGAGAGAGGCTTTAATACCTCGACCGAAGAGCTTCGGGACAGCAATTCCATGACAAAATCATTGGTGATGCGCAGGTGTAGCCTTATGGTAATGTTGTCGGCGGTCTCTTCTATGATTTCCTGCGAGGTGTGCAGAGGAAAGGTCTTGACAAATGCCCCGTCGACAGCATCGTATCGTAAGATAATCTCTTCAACAGGCATTTGCGGATCGTTCCAAATCCCGAAACTCTCCCGGAACAGGGCAGGAACATCAATATCGGTACGCCGGGTAAACCGTTCGTCCGCATTGATGCGAAACAGCGAGATGCGGTCTATCGCAAAGGTCTTGAGTTTGTTGTCCGTATCATATCCTACAAGATACCACCGTTGTTGTGATTCTTTGAGGTAATGTGGCTCTATTTGTTTGGATACTACGGCATTTCCTTGTCTGAAAAGAGTATAGTCAAATTCCACTTTGTATCGGTTGCGTATGGCATCAAGCATATCGGCAATATTAGCCTGTGTTGCAGGACGTCGGTGATCGGCGAGCACGTAACGTTGCACTACACTGTCCCGGTCTATGGCATTCAGCATTTCAAAGTTTAGCAACAAATTAGCATAAAATGAGGGCATGTCGTTGCGTTCGGCGATATGATAGCCACGACTTTTGCTGTAACTGATGGTAATACCAAACAGCTCTTCTATCGTTTTGAAGTCACGTTGCAAAGTACGCTGCGTACAGTTTGTAGCCCCAGCACAATGCCATTGCATTTTCCTGTTTACATGGTCGATGAGATCTTGTGCCGAGATGTAGTTATCTCCCGATTGGGAGAGCTTGGCAACAATGATTGCCAGCCTTCGTATGGGATTGATCTTTGCCATAATCTCTTTCCTTTTAACTTTGAGACAAATATAGAGGGGTATGGCGACAAAAAGTGTCGTTTTTCAAAAAAATCGACAAAATGGAAACGATATTCTTTCATTTATAAACAGCCTTGTTTGGGAAAAAGGCGAATTATTGAAAATTCTCTATTTATCAAATGAGTAAAAAAAAGAGCAACTTGATTTTTACTAAGTTGCTCCTGGGGTGAAAGATGGGGCTTGAACCCACGACCTTCGGGACCACAATCCGACGCTCTAACCAACTGAGCTACATTCACCGTGTAGCCTTTTTATAAGGCAGTGCAAAAATAATTCCTTTTCTCCGACATTGCAAATAAATGTTCCTTTTTTTATCTGTCGGGGCGGTTAGCAGTCAGACCGTTTATACCGTATAAATGGCCTTTTTACTTGCCAATAAGGTGTTACGCATGAGAGAAACAATGGTCATGGGACCTACTCCTCCTGGAACAGGGGTGATATACGAACATTTGGGAGCGACCTCTTTGAAAAGGACATCCCCATTAAGATGGAACCCTGATTTTTTTGTGGCATCGGGGACCCGTGTTGTCCCGACATCGATAATGACAGCCCCCTCTTTCACCATATCGGCTGTTACGAAGTTGGGTTGGCCAAGAGCCGCAATGATGATGTCGGCTTGTCGGCAAATCTCCTTTAAGCCTTTTGATGCGCTGTGACATACCGTTACGGTGGCATTACCCGGATATGCCTTTTGCATCATGAGGGTGGCAACAGGTTTGCCTACGATATTGCTACGACCTAAAACAACACAGTGTTTGCCTTTGGTGTCGATGTCATACCGCTTAAACAGTTCCATAATGCCGGCCGGAGTCGCCGATACAAAACAGGGCAGACCAATAGACATGCGTCCTACATTGATAGGGTGGAAGCCATCTACATCTTTTCGATAGTCGATAGCCTCAATAATCCGTTGTTCGGAGATGTGCTTAGGCAATGGCAGTTGGACAATGAATCCATCGATGTCAGGGTCGTTGTTCAACCGTTCCACTTCTTGCAGGAGAGCTTCTTCTGTAATATCTTCTTCGTGGCGTATCAAAGTCGATTTGAAACCGCATTGTGCACACGCTTTCACTTTGTTGGCAACATAAGTTTCGCTGCCTCCGTCGTGCCCTACAAGAATTGCCGCCAAATGAGGTTGTTTACCTCCTTTTGTCGTGATTTCAGCTACTTCGGCCGCAATTTCCTGCTTTATCTGTTCAGAGATGAATTTTCCGTCAATGAGTTGCATAGTGTAGAAACTATTTTGTTAGAGATTTATTCAGCGTGGTGGAACTTTCAAAAGGCGGATTCCCTATATATTACCGATGTTTGAGTTGTGTCATCATACGGGCGGGATTTTTTCCATGGGTCATCATGCGCATCATTTTGCGCATGTCGTCAAACTGCTTGATAAGGCGGTTCACCTCTTGGATGGATGTGCCGCTTCCTTTGGCAATGCGTTGTCGGCGGCTGCTATTCAGGATTTCGGGGTGGCTACGTTCTGTCGGTGTCATCGAATGTATGATGGCTTCAATCCCTTTAAAGGCATCGTCATCAATGTCAATGTCTTTGATAGCTTTTCCCACTCCTGGAATCATGGAGGCGAGGTCTTTGAGATTGCCCATTTTCTTGACCTGCTGTATTTGTCCGATGAAGTCGTTAAAATCGAACTGGTTTTTAGCGATTTTCTTTTGCAGGCGACGGGTCTCTTCTTCGTCGTATTGCTCCTGGGCACGTTCCACAAGAGAGACGATATCGCCCATTCCTAGAATACGATCGGCCATACGGTCGGGATGGAAGACATCCAATGCTTCCATCTTCTCTCCAGTACCTACAAATTTGATAGGCTTATTTACCACTGTACGGATGGAGAGTGCGGCACCTCCCCGTGTATCTCCATCGAGTTTGGTCAGCACTACCCCCGTAAAGTCGAGGCGGTCGTTAAAGGCCTTAGCCGTATTTACAGCATCTTGCCCCGTCATGGCATCCACAACAAAAAGAATCTCTTGCGGATTGACCGCTTTTTTCAGGGCTTCGATTTCGTCCATCATCTCTTCATCAACAGCCAGGCGGCCGGCGGTATCGATAATGACTAAATCGTAATTTTGTCTGCGGGCCTCTTTTATCGCATTTTTGGCTATTTCGACCGGTTTTTTGTTATCTGGTTCGGTATAGACAGGGACATCAATTTGAGTACCCAGGACTTTCAATTGTTCAATGGCAGCGGGACGATACACATCACAAGCCACCAATAGGGGACGTTTGGCCCGTTTGCTGCGAAGCATTTTTGCCAATTTCCCCGAGAAAGTGGTCTTTCCGGAGCCTTGCAATCCCGACATGAGAATAATGGACGGAGAGCCATTCAACGCAATGTCTACAGCCTGTCCACCCATGAGCAAAGCCAGCTCATCGTGTACAATCTTCACCATGAGTTGTCCCGGCTTTATAGATGTGAGTACATTCATACCCAAGGCTTTGGCCTTGACAGTGTCGGTAAATTGCTTAGCAACTTTATAATTGACATCGGCATCGAGCAAGGCTTTGCGTACCTCTTTCAATGTTTCCGCAACATTGATTTCGGTGATGCGGCCTTCTCCCTTGAGAATTTTGAATGACCGGTCGAGTTTCTCACTTAAATTTTCAAACATATTCTTTCTCTAAAATGGCATTCCTGAATAGGATTTCCCCTTGTATCGGAAACGGGGGAGAGGTCATTTCTCTATCAGGCGGTTGGTCCGTGTGTCAGGAAATATGACTGCCGGTTTAAATGTCTTGGCCTCTTCAGCGTCCATCAGCGCATAGGCGATGATGATAATAATGTCACCAGGTTGCGCTTTGCGGGCAGCTGCTCCATTCAGGCAAACTGTGCCAGACCCTCTTTCCCCTTTGATAACATAGGTTGAAAAGCGTTCCCCATTGTTGTTGTTGACAATATGAACCCGTTCACCCTCGATGATGTTTGCCGCATCTAACAGATCTTCATCAATGGTAATACTGCCAATGTAGTTGAGGTCGGCTTGCGTTACGGTCACCCGATGAATCTTCGATTTCAGAACCTCTAATAACATGTGTTTCGTTTTTAGGGACGATAGGTGATATTATCAATCAATCGCACTTCTCCACAATATACGGTAATGCATCCTACTATATGGGGAGCACTTCTCCATGAATCGACAGGTTGCAAGGTGTCACCATCTACAATTTCGTAGTATTCCACACGCAAGTCGGGGGTACGATTAATGGCATCTATGACAAAACGTGTCGTTTCCACTACCGTATGTTCTTTGGCAAAGGTACGACTTTTAAACAGAGTTTGAGAAATGTTTACGGCATTTTTTCGCTGCGAGGGGGTCAGGCGTACATTACGGCTACTCAGAGCCATACCGTCGACTTCCCGAACGATGGGACAGGCAATGATGTCGATAGGAAATTTTAATTGCCGGACCATCTCTTTGATAACTGCAATTTGTTGAAAATCCTTTTCTCCGAAATAGGCTCGGTCGGGTTTTACAGCTGCAAAAAGCTTACTGACAATTTGTGCTACACCGTTGAAGTGGCCCGGACGATATTTCCCTTCCATGACAGCCGCAACAGGGCCTAAATCAAAAATACGCTCATCTTTTTCCGGGTATATTTCTTCTACAGAAGGCATGAATACGAAATGGCATCCCGCCTTTTCAAGCAAAGCGCAATCAGCCTCTGGTGTACGGGGATAGTTCAACAGGTCGTTGGGGTCGTTAAATTGTGTGGGATTTACAAAAATACTCACCACGCAACAATCGTTTTCTTTGACACAACGTTCTACCAGTGAGAGATGTCCTTTGTGTAACGCCCCCATGGTAGGAACCAGGCCTATCTGTTTGTTTTCGGCCCGATAGAGTGCAATACGTGCTTGTAAATCTGATGTTTTTAAAATAATTTCCATAGCAGGTTTTGAAAAACGGTGCAAAAGAAGTAAATAAAATTAGAACAGAGAAGTTTTTCCAGAAATTTTCTCGGAATTTTTGTAGGAGATATGTTTGCCCATCCGCATATTCCCCAAAAACTGTTAATCTATCTGTAAAATATGTGGTTACATATAAAATTTTTATTATCTTTGTCCCTAAATTCAATAGGGACCTGCATGATGGAAGCAAAAAAGGTTTTGTTCATTTCTCAAGAAATGACGCCGTATCTGCCCGATTCGGAGATTGCCACACTATGCCGGAATTTGCCGCAAGGTATTCAAGAAAAGGGCCATGAAATACGGGCGTTCATGCCTAAGTACGGAACGATAAACGAACGTCGTAATCAGTTGCATGAGGTAATTAGACTTTCGGGGATGAACCTTATCATTGATGATACTGACCATCCTCTGATTATTAAGGTTGCCTCGATACAATCGGCCCGGATGCAGGTTTATTTCATTGATAATGATGACTATTTCCAACGGAAGAGTATACTTCTTGACGAAGAAGGAAAAGATTTTGACGATAATGACGAGCGTAGTATTTTCTTTGTACGGGGAGTCATGGAGACGGTAAAAAAGTTGCGTTGGAGTCCCGATATTATTCATTGCCACGGTTGGTTTACGGCTCTTGCCCCGCTTTTTATCAAGAAAGCTTATGGCGAAGATCCCTTGTTCCGTGATACAAAGGTCATTTATTCGATTTATAACAATAGATTTGATGTGCCTTTCCCAACGACATTCCCTGCCAAACTCTTGTGGGAGGGGATTGAGGAGAAGGATCTCTGTTTTGCGTTGAATGAATCGGTTGATTTTATCCATCTTTCCCAATTGGCCATACAATACTCAGACGGGTTTATACAAGCCTCTCCCTCTGTTGACGAGAAAGTCATTTCCGAAGCAAAGGCTTCGGGGAAGCCTTTTTTGCCTTATCAGACGCCTGACCTCTGTATCGATGCTTATAATAGTTTTTATGACGAGGTATGGTCGGCTACTCAAAAATGATTGTTTCTCATGAAATGGAAATGTAAACAGATATTTCCTCTTTGTTTTCTCGTAATAACCCTCTTTTATGCCTGCAATGATGATTCGGGCGAAGTGGGATTTTCAGTCGACACTACGTTGCTTACCATATATATCGATTCCTCTTTTGTCTATACGCAACAGAGCGATTCGGTATCGACGAGTGCGGTAGACTCCCTTCCTAACCGTACTATCGTACAGATGTTAGGAGAGGTGACTGTTCCGGGGTTTGGTTCGGTCAAAGCGGATTATCTGACACAGTTTTATCCTGTTGCCGATTTTGATACCGTGTTGGTAAAGCCCGATATGATTGATTCGATGGGCGTTGAAATCGCTTTTCAATACAACAGCTTTTTCGGTGATTCATTAGCCCCTATGCAGCTTACGGTGTATCAATTGAATAAACTGCTTCGAGACGAAGAAAATGTACGGCAGCCTATATATAGCAACCTCAATCCGGAAGATTATTATGATGAAGCGGATAAATTAGGCAGCAGTTTCTATGTCGCTTCCGTGCAGTCTTACCCCGATTCGCTCCTGGATGAGGATGGTTATCGTTATATAAAAATGACTTTCGGTTCAACCGATGAAGAGAAGAAAGAGTGGGCCGACAATTTCTATAATTTTTATCTCTCGAATGGTGGAAGTCTCACTACTTCGATGATGAACGAATTCTTTAAAGGACTTTATGTGACAAACAGTTTCGGGCGAGGCACCTTGTTGTATATTGTGTCGACCGCTATTGTTATATATCACCGTACGTATGTGTATGATAGTGACGGAGCTCTGGAGACTATTAGCGATACTTCTGACTCACTCATGGTGGAGAACAGTTCCACGACTTATCTTATGACTTCGTACGAAGCACCTACAATCAATCATGTCGTGTCGGAGTCGGATGCCTCTGTCGAGGCTTTACGAGCACAGGGAGAAGCCATTATTCAAACCCCGATGATGTACGACGCTCTTCTTACTTTCCCGACAACGAAAATTATCCAACTTTTCAATGACGCACGTAGTCTCCATACTACAGATACCGTGGGAGTACTTAATTCCATTAAGTTGAAGGTCCCTCTGAAGACGTTGCCGGCGGATTTAAAATCTGCTGGGATTGTTCCTCCTCCTTATCTTTTGCTGATGCGACAAGGCGGAAATGCAACCTCGTCATCGGGAGAGATTGTTGCGATGGATAAAGAGGAGTTTTTTACAGAAAGGTTGGTAAACGATGACAAGAACTATTTCTATGCTACCTATGATTCGATTTCAAATAGTTATACCTTCACAGGGTTGCAGGATTATATTCTGAATATATATAATAATGATCCAAATGATATTTTAAATAAAGAAGACAGGTCGTTAAAAGAAAATCCTGATAATTCCTATGATTCAGATTTAATTCTCATTCCTATTTCCTTGTCAACCACATCAACTACTTATACCAGCGATACGAACATAACTCCCTATTTGGGTGGACTTACTTATGCCGATATTGATGACGAAAACATAAAAATCGTAGTTGTATATAGCACAAAAGTCTATTAAAGATTTCTCATATCTATATAATAAGGTGTGGAAGAATGAAAAATGTAGTGTAGTTATTGGAAGATGTTGTGGGAAGTACTATATTTGCATCGCTTTTTCGGAAAATGCCGCAATAGCTCAGTCGGTAGAGCGTTTCACTCGTAATGAAAAGGTCGCCGGTTCGATTCCGGCTTGCGGCTCATAATTACTTATCAGTGTTAAGGAATTTATTAATAGTGGGTTTTTAGAGGGGAGGGATGATATTCCCTTTTTTATTTTTCAGCAGTTTGATTTTAATTTTCCTGTAGATTTTAAGTAGTATATCTTTGGCTTTTCATTCGTGGAAGATGTTCAGGTGGGGGAAATTTCTCTGTTTTTTCTCTCAAAAAAAGGAAAAAATTTTCTTTTCTTTTGTGGGGATATAGAGGGCTAACAGTCACGGGAT
>JAJQIP010000126.1 GCA_021199145.1 Porphyromonadaceae bacterium
GGAGGAAGTTGTAAGCCCTCCAACGCCAAAGAACTTTTTGCCAATCCCGATGTTGATGGGGGGTTGATTGGCGGTGCCGCCCTTGAGGTGGAGTCGTTTATGGGCATTATTGAAGCCTTTTAAAATTTCATTTCTATCTCGGATAATCGGGCAAATGACAAGAGTGCCCGATTATCCCTTTTTATCTCTTTGACCCCTATGTATAGAAAATCGCTTTTCATACTTTTCCTTTTATGCTCTTGCGCTTTCTCCGTATGGTCACAGTCGGATTCGACGGAATATGGTTTTGTTGATACGACGATTGTACAGTCGTTGGCCCGACAAATAGATGGTGCACAGGTTATCATTCATCAGGATTCGGTATTGGATATACGTCTTTCCCGCAATAGCGGTTCCCTTAAAACGGACAACGAGGGGAATATTGTCACGCAAGGATACCGTATACAGTTTTTCTCCGACAATAAGCGGAATTCCAGGGATGAGGCCGAGAACCGCTCTGATATTGTGGCTGAGAATCTGCCCGAACTTCCCATATATGTAACCTATCTTTCCCCTTTCTGGCGTTTGCGGGTAGGGAATTATCGCACCTATGAAGAGGCCAATACGCAGATGTGGCTTTTGAAAAAGAAGTTTCCGCAATATGCGGTTGAGATGCGTATTGTCAAGGACGAAATCGTGTTACCGTTATATAAAGAAGAGTAGCCCATGACAGACAAGCAACAGAATTTATCGGACGATCCACGGGTTTTGCAGTTGGCCGACCATTACAAAGCCATTCTCGAAATTTTGGGTGAAGATCCCAATCGGGAGGGGCTGCTCAAGACTCCTATACGTGCGGCCAAAACCATGCTTACTCTGACTTCGGGATACGGACAGTCGCCGAAGGAGATTCTGACATCAGCCCTTTTTCATGAGGAGTATGGCTCACGAGGGCAGATTGTCGTAATGAAGGATATTGAGTTTTACTCCTTCTGTGAACATCATATCTTGCCCTTCTTCGGGAAGGTGCATGTCGGTTACGTTCCCAATCGACAGATAACAGGTCTCAGTAAAGTTGTCCGCCTTGTCAATGCCTTTGCCCGTCGTTTGCAGTTGCAAGAGCGGTTTACCACCGAGATTTGCGACAGCTTGCAATCGATACTCGATGCACAAGGCGTAATTGTGGTCGTTGAGGCACGCCATCTCTGTATGCAGATGCGGGGGGTTGAAAAGCAGGGTACCGTGACCACCACGAGTTCTTATACAGGTGTTTTCGAAGAGTTGTCACGCCGGGAAGAGTTCTTTTCCATGGCGGGTATCCGATAGTAATTCTTTCTGCAGAACCGATTTATTTTTGACAAAAAAACGGGCAACTATTTGCACAAATCAAACAACAGCCGTATATTTGCAACCACACTTGCGAAAATAGCTCAGTTGGTAGAGCATAACCTTGCCAAGGTTAGGGTCGCGGGTTCGAGTCCCGTTTTTCGCTCCAAAAAGATTCTTTGACCTGTTGATATGCGAAAATAGCTCAGTTGGTAGAGCATAACCTTGCCAAGGTTAGGGTCGCGGGTTCGAGTCCCGTTTTTCGCTCCTTTCGTTTGCGAAGCATCGAGCCCAAATGGCGGAATTGGTAGACGCGCTAGTTTCAGGGACTAGTATCCTTTCGGATGTGCAGGTTCGAGTCCTGTTTTGGGCACGCTTTAGCGACGAAGACGTTCTTGTCCGGGTGGTGAAATTGGTAGACACGCTACTTTGAGGGGGTAGTGATCTTACGATCGTGTGAGTTCGAATCTCATCTCGGACACCAAAGGCATTGTAATCGTTTTTACAATGCCTTTTTGTATTTCTTATTTTTATCGGGTATGCTTATTTTGCGCTTCCTTTACCAATGGATTATCATTTTCCCCGTGATGTTGGTTCTTACTATTATCACGGCACTGACTACAATCATCGGCTGTTTTTTAGGGAATCACCGGGTGTGGGGGTATTATCCGGGACTTATATGGTCACGGCTTTTCTGCCTCGTCTCTTTGGTGCGTGTTGAGGTACGGGGGAGGGAGAAGATTGATCCTAAGACCTCCTATGTCTTTGTCTCCAACCATCAAGGAGCCTACGATATTTTTTTAGTATATGGCTATCTTGGACACAAGTTCAAGTGGATGATGAAGAGTTCCTTACGCCGTATACCTTTTGTCGGAGCGGCTTGTGTGGCAGCCGGATTCATTTTTGTAGACCGGTCGGGAAAGGGATTGCGGGAGACCTTGGCTTCTGCCGAAAAGATACTTACCAAAGGTATGTCGTTGGTTGTCTTCCCGGAGGGCTCACGTACGCCCGATGGTAAGATACACCGGTTCAAGAAGGGGGCTTATCAGATTGCCGATGACCTTTCCTTGCCTGTTGTTCCGCTTACGATTGACGGCTCCTATCGGGTATTGCCGAAAGGGGGAAGGCTAGTGCGTCCAGGGAAAATCATCTTGACGATACACGACCCTATCACCCCACAAGCCGATGGCCACTACGATATGGAGGAGTTAATGGGGGATAGTTATCAGATTATCGCTTCGGCCTTATCCGGTGAGGAAAAGGAGAAATAGCAGAATTATTAACAAAAGTTAATCGCTTGAAAAACCCCTATAAAAATGGGGCTTATATCAAATAAATTTCGACCTTTGTAGCCGAAAAATTGCCCGGTGGTGTAATGGTAGCACGTCGGATTCTGGTTCCGCCTGTGAGGGTTCGAATCCTTCCCGGGCAACTTTTTGGGGGAGAACAATTTACGTTGTTCTCCTATTTTATGTTTGAATTTTGCCTAAATCGTAATTGTCTCTCTTTAAATGTTCGCAAGAGGATAAAAAAACCGGGAAGACGCTTCTTCCCGGCCGAACTTCAACAAAAACGAAAGGATTGATTAAAACAGATAGCCTACGCTTAGGCTGAAATTGCGGTTTTTTATGCGAGCGTTATCACCTTCATAATCGAAAAACTGGGTTGTCCCCTTTACGGCCCATGCTGATGAGTCCCCAGTCGTATTGTAGGCCGAAATAGATTTTCTGCCAGGTGACACC
>JAJQIP010000060.1 GCA_021199145.1 Porphyromonadaceae bacterium
CTTCGGTGAACTCCTATTTGGGCGTTCTCTCCCATTACCGCTGTTATAGGATAAGGCGGGTGCTGTTTGGATACGTTTCCGGCTTGAACGCTTACGGACGCTTCTCCAGAGATTGGCTGATCTTCCGGCCTTTTGGAAAGTGACGGGAACGGCTCTGAACCGGCATAAATTTCCCCGAAAATTCATAAATATAATATATAAATTAGAAAATTTTGCTATTTTTGAAAATAATTAATTGCTTATATGTTTTGACGGAAACAGGCGTGATTAGAGGCGATGTGTGTATTCGATTTCGGGGGATGCCCTATTAAATAAAGTTGACAGTTAAGAATTTGGTATGAGGCCTGAGGAAAATATATGTCCGAAGTGTGAAAAATATTGGAGGAAGTGTAAAAAAACACCTCTTAATGGTACTTCATACTGTAATGATTTTGTGGAAAATATAACCGCGGCGCATCTGAAGGAGACAACAAGGATACAGGGGGTGCTGGTGTTGTTCCTTTTCTCTGTGGCGTTGTACGCTACAGCGGGTCTTATTCTCTATATCCTTACATTCAAGGCTAATTTTACAGGAACTTTTTTTGCCTATAACAATTCGTTTCTGTTAGTCCATCGTACCCTTACATTCGGATTGGCCTTTTACACGATTTGGGCTTTTATCCAAAGAGACCCTTATGCCGTATCGGTGGCCAAAATCTTTATCGTCCTTGTTTTTATAAGTAGCCTGTTTGCGCTCCCAGAGGAAGACGGAAGATGGCTATTTGAGTGGGACCCTGACTTGTTGGATACAAGAGATATAAATATTGGAACCATAGTATGGTGCATTGCCAGTTATCTGTATCTACGCTATTCGAAACAAGTCAAGGAAATCTGTCCGAAGTCCTATCGGAGAGGAGGGCTATGTCTTGTAAATCTGATGGTATATATACTTTTTCTTTTCTATTTATGGATCGTTGTCATTCCTTTCGCCATATTTTTTTGCAAGGAGGTCTGTAAAGCTATATTTACAGCTATATGGGGAGGAGGAGATGTATAAAGGGAACAAAATTTTTTCGGTTTTGTCCCTTTTTTGATTTTTTCGTACTTTTGCACCGGTTTTCAGAAGGCAACATGTAGTGTCCAAATCACGTAAGTCTAGTTGATTTCTGTTGTTGTAATTATTATTTTAAATAATAGCTAAAACAGTATGAAAGAGACAGCTAACAAACTCTGGACAGAGTCGTTTGTAAAAATTTGCTTAGTCAACTTTTTCGTTTTCGTCAATTTCCACGCCTTATTGCCCACTTTCCCCTTTTTCATTACCTACTTGGGTGGGGATGCCATAGCCATAGGGCTGGCCACAGCACTCTTCAGCATTGCGTCGATTCTTTCACGTCCGTTTGTGGGATGGCTTGTAGACAGCAAAGGTCGGAGAATCATGTTGGTGTTGGGGATGATAGGGATGGCCCTCATTCCTATGGGGTATTTTGTTTCGGCGGGAATCGCCACGGCGGTTGTATTGCGGACTGTACACGGGGCTTTTCATGCTACTTCGAGCAATGCCTCGTCTACGTGGGTGATATTGTCCCCTATAACCGGATGGGCGAGGGGTTGGGCATGTACGGGCTCTCTATGGCCCTCTCCACAGCCATAGCCCCGGCTCTCGGGCTTTCGGTCATGAATCTGTTGGGGTTCCGGCCGTTGTTCGCTGTAGCGGCCTTGGCGGCTCTTATCGCCTTGTTCATCGGTATCAGCATCAAAAACAGAAACTATTCGCTGTCGGTGCAACCCCTGAAACTGGGAGAGTTGTTCGAGCGTATGTCGGTCCCCGCTTCCATCACCCAGTTCTTCTTTATGATGGCCTATGGCGTGATAGAGGTCTATGTGGCGATATATGCCGCCCAAAACGGTTTGCCTGGCGGCGGAATATACTTTATTTGCATTGCCGTGGCCACGGTGCTGACCCGGATTTTGTTGGGTCGTGCCATTGACAAATACGGGGAGAGCCTCCTGGTCTACACGGGCAACATCGCCATCATTGCCGGTATCCTCTTTTTGGTCTTCATCCACAATATTCCCTGCTATATCCTGTCGGCCTTGTTGCTCGGTTACAGTTTCGGGGCAATCCAGCCTTCGTTGCAGACGATGGCCATGCATGCCGTGGCTCCTGAAAGACGGGGTGCCGCTAATTCCACCTTTTTTGTCGCCTTTGACTTGGGTATCGCTTTAGGCGGTTTCATCGCCGGAGTGCTGATTAAATATTTCGGGTACGACAACATGTTTTTGCTCATGATTGTCTCGTGTCTATTCTCCTGCGGCTACTATTATTTCTTCGGCCGGAACCATGCGTCGTCGTTCAATCCGAAAGCCCGGAAAATGCAGGATGCCGGTGAGGTGTCGGGGAGGGAGTACAGTGGGGAAACTCCGCTTATTGTCACTATTTCACGTGAATACGGCAGCGGTGGTAGGCGTATCGGAGAACTCCTGGCCAAAAAACTGGGCGTGAGCCTCTACGACAAGAAGCTGATTTCGTTGACGGCCGAAGAGAGTGGATTCAACGAGCAACTTATTGAGGCGGAAGAGCAGAGCGTGGATAAACTCATGGTTTTTGATAACCCTGTGCAGACAAAGATGTTCAAGATACAGAGCCGGATTATTCTCGACATAGCGGCAAAAGGTCCTTGCGTAATCGTGGGCCGTCTGGCGAATTTCATTTTACAGGGCAAAGCCCGTTGTTTCAACATCTTCGTCTATGCCGACGAATCGTATTGCAAGCGGCGTATTATCACCGAATACGGCGTGCCGGAGAGTGAGGCGGAGGCGGTGATGCACCGCATCGACAGGGAGCGCAGCGAACACTGTCTGCACTATACGGGCAACCGTTGGGGCGATTACCGCCATTACCATTTGATGGTGGACAGTTCCCTGCTGGGCGATGAGGCCGCCGCTGAAATAATCTATACGGCTATACAAGGGAGAGTGGTCCGATAAGCTATAAAACGGCTATACATTCCTGACCTTACCTTTCCCTCTTTTTGGCGGGAGGGGTGGGGTTGTTCCTATATTATTTCCGTATATTTGCATCGGTATGAGAAGGATTCTGCTATTCACCCTTTTGTCTCTATCGGTGCAGTATGGCTTTGCCGCCAAAAAGATAGAGATTGGCGAGCCGTATGCGTGGCGTCTTTCCCAACCTTTGGGCACTCCTTACCGGATACCCATGGATACCCTTATCGATAATTTCTACAATTCAGATTTGCCGGCGACCTACTCTACCGCCTACAGCTATACGGGAAACTTGGGAGGAGCCTCCTTGTCGAAGGTCTTTTTTGACAGGCCCGATATGCCCCAATTTATCTTCAAGGCCCCTTTTGACTATGTCATCAATTCTCCGGAAAAGTACACTTTTTACAATACCCGCATCCCGATGACCTTGGCTTCGTACCTTTTTGGCGGGGGACAACAGAGCAAGCAGAATGACCTGAAAGCCGAGTTCTCGGGAAATGTCAACCGTCGCCTGGCCGTCGCTGCGGATATCCGTTACCTCTATTCCCGTGGGTTTTACGACAATCAAGGGACCAACGAAGTCACCTGGCAGGCCGCTACCTCGTACCTGGGTGACCGTTACCAGATGCATGCCCTCGTCAACTCCTTCAACTTGGCTACAGAGGAGAATGGGGGTCTGTCGGATATCCGGTTTATCACCGACCCTGATGCCGTGGCATCGGGGCAGGGCAACATCACCACGCAGTCGTACCCCGTCTATCTCTCCGATGCCGGTAACCGTGTAAAGGGGATGGATTACTATCTGACCCACCGGTACAATCTCGGTTTTTACAAGTCGGAGTGGGTGGACGATACGACCGAAGTGCGGACCTTCACTCCGGTAACGAGTTTTATCCATACGATTGACTACACTACCAATATGCACCGGTTTGTCAATGAGTCGGCCAGCGAAGACACGACATCGGCCCTTCGCTTTGATAACCAGTATTTCCGTACTGACGGGACAAGGGACTCTACGAAGTACTGGTCGTTGAAGAACACGATTGGCGTTTCGCTGCTGGAGGGGTTCAACCGGTATGCCAAGATGGGAATCTCGGCCTATGCGACCTATGAGGTGAGACGATTTATATTGATGGGGGATGCCATTCCCTCGTCTATGCTCACGCCCCCCACTGACTATTCGTTGAATACCGATGATCATGTGTTCTCGGTGACGCAATCCAATAAGGTCTACACGGAGAATGTCATTTGGGTAGGAGGAATTATCTCGAAGCAGCAAGGGGAGTTGTTGACCTATACGGTAGACGGCAAAATAGGACTTGTGGGAGTGGATGCGGGGGCTACGGATATCAACGGTGAAATACAGACCCGCTTTCCTATACGCAAGACGACGGTGCAGTTGCGGGCTTATGGCTACTTCAAGAACGAAGAACCGTCGTTTTATTACCGCCACTACGTCTCCAACCACTTTATCTGGGAAAATAATTTCGGAAAAATCCGCAAGTTCCGGGTCGGTGGCGAGTTCTCCTTGCCGGCCACGGGAACTGTATTGAATATCGGTGTGGAAAATATTCAGAATTACGTCTATTTCGACAACAGTTGCCTCCCCTGTCAGGATACCCGTATCTTGCAGATATTCAGCGCAATGGTGAAGCAGAAAATAAAGTGGGGTATCTTTAACCTCAATCTTGAGGCGGTGTATCAGAAATCGAGCGACTCCAAGGTTATCCCTTTGCCGGATCTCAGCGCCTACGGACAAATGTTCCTCGATTTCAGAGTTGCCAAGGTGCTGCAGGTGCAGTTTGGGGTCGATTGCAAATACCACACTTCCTACTATGCCGAGGCTTTTCAGCCGGCTACCCTCACCTTCTATACGCAACATGAGCAGAAGGTGGGCAACTATCCTCTGATGAATGTCTATGCCAACATGAAGATGAAGATGGTACGTTTCTATGTGATGTACACCCACTTCAACAAAGGATTGTTCGGCGGGGATGATTACTTCATCATGCCCAACTATCCGTATAATCCCGCTATGCTTCAGTTTGGCCTTTGTGTCAACTTCACCAATTGATGCCTTTTGGCTTGCCTTGTTACGGAAGAAAGGGAGAGGTAAAACCACACGGTCGTGTGCTTTCTGGGAAAATGTATCGATTCTCCGTTTTGATTTCTCGCAGAAAAAATATATCTTCGTCATTCAACCCCAAGGATATGAGAAAGCGGCTTATTTTCCTATGTCTTATGTTGTCCTTCCTGTTTGTCGGGACATCGGTTGTCGAGGCTGCCTCGGACAAGCCTCTCTTTTATCGCATTGACATGGATAAGGAGATAGGCTCCACGACTTGGCGATATATGCGGAAAGGATATGACGAGGCCCAGAAGAGGGGGGCGACGGCCATTGTCTTGCGTCTGAATACTTATGGGGGTGCGGTGGTATATGCCGATTCGATACGGACACTAATCCTGAATTCCTCGTTGCCGGTATATGCTTTTGTCGATAACAACGCCGCTTCAGCGGGAGCTTTGATTGCCATTGCCTGTGACAGCATTTATATGCGGGAAGGGGCCCGTATGGGGGCGGCAACTGTAGTGGACCAAACGGGGGGTGCTTTGCCCGACAAATACCAGTCGTATATGCGTGCGACGATACGGGCTACCGCCGAGGCACAAGGTCGGGACACCGTCTATACGGCGGACGGGCTGCCGGAGGTCCGGTGGCGACGCAATCCGTTGATAGCTGAGGCGATGGTCGATGAACGTCTTTCCGTACCTGGACTTTGCGATTCGACGAAGGTGCTTACCTTTACGGCACGGGAGGCTTTGCAATGGAACTATTGCGAGGCTATGGTGGAGGGGATTGACGAGATTATCACCTCCCGTCTCGGTTATTCGAGTTATGAGGTAGCTCGGTACGAGCCTTCGTTTTATGACGAGGTGGTGGGTTTCTTGCAAAACCCAATCGTGCAGGGGGTACTCATCATGTTGATTATAGGGGGCATCTATTTTGAGATGCAGACTCCCGGAGTGGGTCTGCCGTTGGCCGTTTCGATAATTGCCGCCGTACTCTATTTCGTACCCTTGTATCTTTCCGGTCTGGCCGCTTCGTGGGAAATCCTTCTCTTTGTGTTGGGCATTATCCTGTTGGTGCTCGAAGTCCTGGTCATACCCGGCTTCGGCATTGCCGGTATTTTGGGCCTTATCTTCTTCTTTAGCGGTTTGCTGCTGGCCCTCCTTGACAATGTGAATCTCAATTTCTCCTGGATCTCCTTGAATAGTCTGACACAAGGCATACTGGTTATTTTCTGCGGTTTCTTGGGGGCGGTAGTGCTTTCCCTGCTTCTGATGAAGCGTATCGGTCATAAAGGGCTGTTTTATCGGGTGGCCCTCCATGCCGACCAGAACATTGAAGAGGGATATGTCGCCGTTCCGGAAAATCTTGCCTCCCTGGTCGGACGGGAAGGGGTCACGGCTACCGTTATGCGGCCGTCGGGCAAGGTGCGGATTGACGAAGAAGATTACGATGCTATCGCTTACCGAGGCAGTTACCTTGAAGCGGATACGCCGGTTCGGGTAGTAAAAGTTGAGAATATGCAACTCTATATTGTGCCACTCAATGCGGAGGAGAAATGAGATTTAATATGATTATTCCCATGCGTTGCACTTTGACCCGTTTCCTTGGGAAACCGTTGGCTGGTTTGGAGAGGAGTATCCGTTCGCTTGATGTGTGATTTTTAAAGAAGAAATATGTTAGACAGATATAGCGCACCGCCTATAAAGAAGATTGAGAGGTTGACTTTCCCGGAAGTGGAGGCCTGCACACTACCCAACGGAATTCCGCTCTATGTGATTGACCGAGGGGAAGAGGAACTATCCCGTGTGGATATTCTCTTTTCAGCGGGGAAGGTGCAGGAGAGGCAACCGTTGACCGCCAAACTTACGGCCGCCATGTTGCGGGAAGGAGCGGGTGGTCTTTCATCCGCCCGGATTGCCGAGCAACTGGATTACTACGGGGCTTCACTGCAGACGCTGGCTACCCAACGCAATACCTATATTACACTCTATTCGGCTAACCGCTATTTTTTTGACCTTCTGCCGCTCCTGCATACCTTGGTCGTCAATCCTGATTTTCCTGAAAAGGAGTTTGAAACCTTGAAAAACCGGAATGCCCAAATGTTGGCCGTTGAGCTGGACAAGGTCGATGTGTTGGCGGGCCGTGCCTTTATGGAGCAGCTTTTCGGTGCGGGGCATCCTTATGGATGGACAGAGCGGCTTACCGATTATGATGGAGTCACTACGGAACATCTCCGGGAGTTTCATCGTCTTTACTATACGGCTCGACGGTGCCGAATCGTGCTGTCGGGAAAGATTTCACCGGAAATGCGTGAGGCGGTTCGTGCGGCCTTTGCTGACCTTTCGGTAGGGGAAATTGTGGATGTTCCGGTGGCGCATTTGTGTAGCAGCAATGAGCATTATCGTTTTGTCGAGAAATCGGGAGCCCTGCAATCCGGAATCAGAATCGGGAATCTTGTCGTGGGGCGTGACCATCCCGACCATCATATCGTGCGGGTATTGAATACCGTTTTGGGCGGTTATTTCGGCAGCCGTCTCATGTCGAACATACGGGAGGAAAAGGGGTATACCTACGGCATACAATCGGTAGTGGTCACCTATCCCGACGTTGCCTATTGGGTGGTGCAGACACAGACCGCCACGGCAAGTGTGAAACCGTTGATTGAGGAGGTGTTTAAGGAGTTCCGTCGCTTACAGGATGAACAGGTCGGGACGGACGAGTTGCAGATGGTACGCAGTTATATGACCGGTGAGATGCTACGTCTCTTCGATACTCCGTTTTCGGTGACTGAAGTTTTTCTCACTTTGCTGGCCAATGGTCTTGACTTCTCTTATTTCGACCGACGGTTTGAAGTGGTGCGAACCTTTACCGCCGCACAATTACAGGCCGCTGCCCGTTGTTATCTCCATCGGGAGCGTTTCTACATTGTCGTGGCCGGACAGAAACAGTAAATATAAACCTTTAAAAAATAGAGTTATATGAAAAAGAAACTGACAATTGCGCTGGTGGCGCATGACAATCGCAAAGCCGATTTGGTGGAGTGGGCAGCTTTCAACTCTGATGAGTTGGCGAAGCACCATATCGTTTGTACCGGTACGACGGGAACCTTGGTAAAAGAGGCTTTCGAAAAGAAAGGGGTTGTGGCCGATATCGTCTGCATGAATTCAGGGCCCCTGGGAGGTGATGCCGAGATTGCCGCTCTTGTGGTGCAACATAAAATCAATTTGGCCATCTTCCTTATCGATGACCTCAACCCACAACCCCATGAGGCGGATATCCAGATGTTGCTGCGGCAATGCCGGGTACACAATGTTCCCATCGCCTGCAACCGGTACAGTGCTGACCTTATGATTACCAGTACGTTGTGGGATAATGAGGAGTACGAACCTTCTTCCCCGAAGTATATCGCTTTTGACCGTCAGGCTATGGAATTGAAAGCGGGTAAATAAAAAACTGCTGTTAAAAAATTTCCCGCCATCGGTCGTAACGGCCGGTGGCGGGATTTCCTTTGATAAAAAGCCCCTGACTAATCGTTGTAAGAGGCGAGGGGAGAGTAGTCGCGTGAATAGCGGAGCATTTGTTCGGCATACCCTTCGTCATAGGAGAGGGTGATGTCGGTGATTTCACCGTTTTCATCCAATATCGGGTGGTATACGGGATTGACAAAGCCTTTGTAAGGCTTGATGTCCAGGCGGGCATACCGCTCCAATACTTCAGCATGCAACGAGGAATCTACCTTTACCCCATAAGTTTCGACAAGGTTCTTCCCCGCTTCGTAATCACCCGTTGACTTGATGCGTTGCACTTCGGCCAGCAACTCCCCGATGAGGGTGCGCATCTTCTTGTAGTCGTTGATGACCACATAGGTTTTCCCATCCCGTTTCTTCAGTTCGACCACCTTGTTCTTGGCCCCCTTTTCCAAAACCCACTGGGCGATGAGTTGCCGGTTGCGCATGTGCGCCTCCTCCAGGTTTTTGCCGGGAACTATGCGGGTGAGTTGTGTCATTAGGCCGTTCATCATGTAGAGGTAATATTCGGCTTTGTAGGCATCGGCCGTTGGGACGAGGCCCAGTTCGAGAAGTTTCTTGTCGCCTAGGAAATAGAGGGCGAACAGGTCGGCACGTGCCTCTTCAAGCGTCGAACTGTAGGAACGCATGGCGTCGGGGTCGGTGCCGGGCAACAGTTTGCCGGATCCATGTCCCAGACATTCGTGCAGGTCAGTATGCAGGTTGTCAACCAAAGCGCCATACTTCTCAATCCGTTTCCGTTCGGTGTCATTCCAGACGAACTCTTGGTTAAACCCGTTCCCTTGAGCGGCTTTGTCGTAGGCTAGTGTGATATTTTCCAAGGTGACCGATTTTGAGCCATGCAGATGGCGTATCCAGTCGGCATTGGGCAGATTGATGCCGATGGGGGTCGACGGGTAGCAGTCGCCTGCCAGAATAGCGGCGGTGATTACTTTGGCCGATACCCCTTTCACCTCTTCTTTCTTGAAAGCCGTGTCGGTCGGGGAGTTCTGTTCGAACCATTGGGCATTTGCACTGATGACTTCCGTACGGCGTGAGGCTTCAAGGTCTTTGAAGTTCACTACCGATTCCCAACTGCCTTTATACCCGATGGGGTCGCCATAGACTTCGATGAATCCGTTGATGAAATCGATACGGGAATCGAGGTCGTTCACCCATTGGATGGAGTAGTCGTCGAATGTCTTCAGGTCTCCGGTG
>JAJQIP010000122.1 GCA_021199145.1 Porphyromonadaceae bacterium
GTACGGGTAGCCCGCATCAACGGACAATTCAAAATAAACCCCACTTTCGAAGAGTTGGAAAAGGCCGATATAGATATCATGGGAGGCGCTACCTTTGAAAAGATTTTGATGGTCGAGGGAGAAATGAACGAAGTCTCGGAAGCGGAGTTGCTCGCCGCCATGAAATTCGCCCACGAAGCCATCAAAGTACAATGCAAGGTTCAAATGGAACTGGCCGAGGAGGTAGGTTCAACGGTAAAACGGGAATATTGCCACGAAGTGAACGATGAAGAGTTGCGCAAAGATGTCTGGGCTAAATGCTACGACGAAGCTTATGCCATCGCCCGTTCCGGCAATGCCAACAAACAGGCCCGTACAGAAGCGTTCGATGCCATTGTAAACAACTATTTGGCCACCATGTCTCCCGAAGATGCGGAAGCCAAAGAAGCTCTTGTAAAAAAATATTATAACGATGTGGAAAAAGAGGCCATGCGGCGTAGCGTTCTGGACGAAGGCCGGCGGCTTGACGGCCGTACCACCACCCAAATAAGGCCTATCTGGTGCGAAGTGGATTACGTGCCCGGACCTCACGGATCCTCCATATTTACACGGGGAGAGACCCAGTCGTTCTCGACGGTTACCTTAGGTACAAAACTGGATGAGAAAATTATCGACAATGTACTTGAACAGGGTCGTGACCGCTTCCTGCTGCACTATAACTTTCCCCCGTTCTCGACCGGAGAGGCGAAAGCCAGTCGGGGCGTAGGACGGCGTGAAATCGGCCATGGGAATTTGGCCAACCGTGCCCTTAAACGTATGATTCCCGATAATTATCCCTATGTCATCCGCATTGTGTCGGATATTCTCGAATCGAACGGTTCATCCTCAATGGCTACCGTTTGTGCCGGCACACTTGCCCTCATGGATGCGGGGGTGAAAATCAAGAAACCCGTATCGGGTATCGCCATGGGATTGATTACCGACAAGGATAATGTAAAATATTCCATTCTCTCCGATATCCTTGGAGACGAAGACCATCTGGGCGACATGGACTTCAAGGTCACCGGTACACGGGACGGCATCACGGCCACCCAAATGGATATCAAAGTCGACGGGCTTTCCTATGAAGTACTTGAAAAGGCCCTTAACCAGGCTAAAGAGGGTCGTCTCTATATTTTGGACAAGATATTGGAAACCATTCCCGAACCTCGTGCCGATTTTAAACCCCATGTTCCCCGTATAGAGGTGATTGAGATTCCCAAAGATATGATTGGTGCCGTGATTGGCCCGGGCGGGAAAATAATCCAAGGCATACAAGAAGATACCGGTGCTATTGTTACCATCGATGAGACCGACGGTATAGGGCGTGTCGAAATCGCCGCCCCCGGCCGAGATGCCATCAATGCGGCTTTGGCCCGTATCAAAGGCATTGTAGCGATTCCCGAAGTGGGAGAGGTCTACACCGGCAAAGTGAAATCCATTCTTCCTTTTGGTGCATTCATAGAATTTATGCCGGGCAAGGACGGGTTGCTCCATATTTCGGAAATCTGCTGGAAACGTCTTGAAACGATGGAAGAATCGGGACTGAAAGAGGGAGATATGGTTACGGTCAAACTGCTGGAGATTGACCCCAAAACAGGCAAGTTCCGTCTCTCCATGAAAGCGTTGCAACCCCGTCCCGAAGGAGTTCCCGAGCGTCCTGAACGACAAGAGCGGCATAACAATAAAAACAATCATCCTCACCACGAGAAAAAAGAATAAGTAAGAGCTTATAATTCCACTGAAAGAGGGGCTGTGTCTGATGACATAGCCCCTCTTCTTTTTGACTTCACTACCGACAGAGTCTTCGTTTCCTTTTAAGCGGGAAAAAGAGAGCATTCCCAATCTCACGAGAGAGAATTTTTTCAGAAACGAAATTTTTTCGAAAAGACGCTTTTATTATTAAATTAATTTTTATTACTTTGCACCGCAATTTAATACTTCTCCTATAATAAGAGAAATAAGATATACCTTCTCCTTTAGTATAGGAAAAACAAATGGCCTGAAAAAAGAAAGATAATGAACAGAGGATAAAAAGAGAATGAAACGACTCTAATACAACTGAACTGAAAAATAAAAAAGAAAAAGATGAAAACGAAAATCCTGTTTTTGGGAATATTCGCAGTAGTGTCACTGACCTCCTACAGTGATGACAAGGTGATGGGGAAAAATCTCAGCACCAATGCAGAGGAAGATATTTACCCCTCTCCTACGGTTCGAAACCTCAACATCCACGAGTATGTTGATTTGGGTTTGAGCGTGGTTTGGGCCACCTGCAACATGGGAGCTGACTCACCAGCCGACTATGGTGACTACTACGCCTTTGGCGAGATAAAAACAAAGTCGAAGTATACGTCACTCAACAGTAGATGGTATAATGTCGGCGTGACTGAAGAAAAGATAAAGGGCACCCCCAAGTATGATATCGTCACGGCCCAATGGGGCGGCACATGGCGGCTTCCGACAGCGGACGAGATAGATGAACTAGTTGACAAATGTACTTGGGAATGGGCTACAAAGGAGAATAGTAAGGGTAAAAAAGTACAAGGCTACGAAGTGACGGGCCCCAACAGCAACAGCATCTTTCTGCCCGCTGCTGGATACTATTATGGGGCATCACTCTACAATGACGGTTCAGAGGGGTACTATTGGAGTTGTTCACCTGACGAAAGTAACACAAATAGCGCACATTGCCTCTACTTTTTCAATAGTAGCTTCAACGGAAATAGTGGCCTCCGCTACTTCGGGAGGAGTGTGCGCCCTGTCATAGAATAACCTACAATAAAGTGCAAACGAAGGCAAAACTGATTGTCACCGCAGGTAATAAAAGCGAAGCACAGTTGATTCATTTGTTTGGAACATAAGAAACCCCAGAAGATAATTTATAGGAAAAATCCCAAAAACCCTCTGAAAAAGAAGGGAAAAAGGACGGAACAATCATATATAAC